>JBBREG010000168.1:0-8382 GCA_038203125.1 Chitinophagales bacterium | reverse complement strand
AAAGCTGCGCGCAAAGGATTCTAAGAGTGCCTTGGCATCAGCCATCTCATTATAGTCAGGAAATACACGTTGTGCAGCAATATATGTTAGTGCAAGGATCGAACCACCCTCTGCCATCGCATCCTGACGATACAACACCTGCATCATCTTATGAAACGACATGGCACTAATATCGAATGTCTTGGTCATCCATTCATGATTCAGATCCGTGTAGTGCTTGCCTTTCCGCATATTGACTGACATCCCAATGGAATGAAGTACAAAATCCAATGGGCCACCCAGGATCTCAACTGATTTGGAAAAGAGTGCTTCCAGTTCAGTGACAGATGTGGCATCAGCAGCAATCACCTCCGCATTCAACTCAGCGCCTAATTTCTGGATCGTACCAAAGCGCATCGCGACCGGAGCGTTTGTCAGGGTAAATGTTGCCCCTTCAGCTGCACATTGCCTGGCTACGTGCCATGCAATAGAACTTTCATCAAGTGCACCGAATACAACACCTCTTTTACCTGCTAATAATTGATGTTGGATCATGTGTAGATGTATTGAGTGAAACAGTGTGAAGTTTAGAAAACTAAATGTTTACTTACGTAAAACCTCAGCCATCGTTGAACCGATCATAGCTGGTGATTCGACAACATACACACCGCATGCGGCGAGAATTTCCATTTTTGCTGCTGCGGTATCTGCTTTGCCACCAATGATAGCTCCCGCATGGCCCATTTTGCGTCCTTTGGGTGCTGTCTTCCCGGCGATAAAGCCCACAACGGGTTTTGTTCCATGCTTCTGGATCCAATAGGCTGCGTCGGATTCCATACTACCACCGATCTCTCCGATCATGATGATACCTTCGGTACCCGGATCGGCCATCAATAACTGAACAGCCTCCAGGGTAGTTGTGCCACATATCGGATCGCCACCGATGCCAATGCAGGTGGATTGACCCAACCCTGCTTTTGTTACCTGGTCCACTGCTTCATACGTCAGGGTACCTGAGCGAGAAATGATTCCGATTGTACCGGGTTTATGAATAAATCCGGGCATAATGCCGATTTTGGCTTCTCCGGGAGTGATGATACCGGGGCAATTTGGCCCGATAAGCCTGCATCCCGAAGTATTGATGAATGATTTGACTTTGATCATATCCTGCACTGGAATTCCTTCCGTGATGCAGACGATTACTTTGATACCAGATTCTGCAGCTTCTAGAATCGCGTCAGGGGCAAACGCCGGTGGGACAAAGATGATAGATACGTTGGCACCTGTTTCATTCACTGCGTCCTGAACGGTGTTGAAGACGGGGCGGTCAAGATGTAATTGTCCCCCTTTGCCCGGAGTAACACCACCGACGACGTTTGTTCCATACTCGATCATCTGGCTGGCATGGAAGGTCCCTTCAGTACCCGTGAATCCCTGAACCAATACACGGCTATCCTTTCCGACTAATACACTCATAAAAATGGAATGATTACGAATTGCAATTATTGAAAAATGTATACATCTTCATCTGACCTGTGCATCAGGTATTTTTCCCTGGCAAATTTCTCTTTGTTATTCATAAGGTCCCGGTGGGCAGTTTCTGTCTTAGTGAGATCTTCCTGGTAGTCTTCGATAGAGGATTCCAGTTCACTGACAGTACTTCTGAGATTCCACTGGGTGAAAAAATTATGCTTGTCGAAAAACATCATCCAGACCACGAATAATCCTGCGGAAACTGAATATTTGTTGAGCCAGCCGGCAGCAATCAGCTGTGCTATCACCTGCCGTAGATGAAGTAATCTTTTCATGTCTGAGACCTTAAGTAAAAGCGAAAGATAGGAATATTCAGACTTTCTTCAAAACCTGGTCGGGATAAGAAAAAGGGGGACAGGTATCGATGGAAGGTTTGCAACATATCCATGACAGTACTGTCCCCTGTTCAAAAGGGATCATAACCTGTATCAAAAAAGTGAATCCGATATGTTCAGGGGACTACAACCATGGGATGGCTATGGCTGTATTTACAATGTCCATGCCAATTCTGTGGTATGTGATCTTCATCGAATGACAGTAACTGCCTTGCGGCTGCTGGATACGACCCAACATGAGTTGAGAAAGTTGAGTTGTTCTTCTCCGAAGAACAAAATGTTGAGAGGGTTTAGTTTTTTATTTCCACGAAACTCTACGGATCATAAGCTAGACGTAATGCTTTCGAAGTAAGCGTAGAAAATTCTGATAAAGTTTGCTTTCAAAGAAAGCAAGTACTTAACTTTCTAAACTGACTACTTTCGAAGAAAGTAGTACTCAACTTCCTCAACACTGTCTCTACTGAAGTATCTGTCCATCCCTGAAATCTGTTTCTACATATTAAGACTATCTACCCAGCAATGATCTACCCGGATAGAAGGCTGTGTCACCGAGAATATCACAGATACGGAGCAGTTGATTGTATTTAGCAACCCGATCAGAACGAGACAAGGACCCTGTCTTGATCTGTCCTGTATTGAGGGCAACTGCAAGGTCAGCAATCGTGACATCTTCTGTCTCACCACTCCGATGACTAATGATAGAAGAAAATCCATTGCGCGTAGCTAGTTGGACTGCTTCTATCGTTTCAGATAATGTACCAATCTGATTGAGTTTGATAAGAATACTATTAGCACTTTGTCTTTCGATGCCTAGACTCAGACGTTCGACATTGGTCACGAATAGATCATCCCCAACAATCTGTACACGATCACCAATTGCTTTATTCAATTTTGTCCATCCGGTCCAGTCGTCTTCATGCAGTCCATCTTCAATGGAGAATATTGGATATTTCGCAATCCAGCTTTCCCAATAGGCCACCATCTCATCTGACGTTTTTTTCTCACCAGATGATTTTTTAAAGACATACAATTTTTGATCTTCATCATAAAATTCGGAGGCTGCAGCATCGAGTGCAATCACGATATCCTCCCCTGCTTTGTATCCTGCCATTTCAATTGCCTTAAGTACAATTTCAATAGCTTCTTCATTGGATTTAATATTGGGTGCGAATCCGCCTTCATCACCCACATTAGTTGAATAACCTGCTTTCTTCAAAACGTTCTTAAGGTGATGGAATACTTCTGTGCCCATACGCAATGCTTCGCGAAAATGATCAGCACCAATCGGCATGATCATAAATTCCTGGAAGTCGATACTATTATCTGCATGGGATCCACCATTGAGGATGTTCATCATAGGTACTGGAAGCACATGCGCACTTACACCACCGATATATCGAAATAGAGGTTGGCGATGTTCAATGGCTGCTGCTTTGGCAACAGCGAGACTTACGCCGAGCATTGCATTGGCACCGATACCAGATTTATTAAGATTTGTATCAAGATCGATCATTGCCTGATCGATATCCAATTGTTCGGAGACATCCATGCCAATGACCTGCTCTGCGATCCGCTCTTCTACATTCCTGCAAGCATCCAATACGCCTTTCCCCATGTATCTGGTTGGATCACCATCCCTGAGCTCGACGGCTTCATGTTTGCCTGTGGACGCTCCTGAAGGAACAGCGGCTCTTCCGACTACACCAGCTTCGGTGATGACTTCAACTTCAATTGTTGGATTACCCCGACTATCGAGGATTTCACGGGCGATAAGATCAACGATAGCACTCATGGATGGCTTAATTTAATTGATAAGATTCGGTATTGATTTGCTGACGGATGACTTCAAGATATTCATCAAATAAATATCGTGAGTCATGGGGTCCCGGAGATGATTCCGGATGATATTGGACAGAGAAGGCAGGTTTGCCGATGATCCGGATACCTTCTATGGTATGATCATTGAGATTGCGATGTGTAATCTGGATTTTATCCAGGTTCTTTTCAATTTCTTCGGGTGATACGCCAAAGCCATGATTCTGGCTGGTGATCTCACCTCTTCCTGTCAATGTATTTAACACGGGATGATTGATCCCCCGGTGGCCGTGATGCATTTTATAGGTACTCAGGCCTTGTGATAAAGCAAGCAACTGATGACCTAAGCAAATACCAAACACGGGTATATCTGCATTGACAATTTTTTCAATTGTCTCAATTGCATATGTCATCGTTGCGGGATCACCCGGTCCATTTGACAGAAATATACCATGTGGTGAGAATGATAATAATTCTTCCAGGGAAGATTTAGCGGGAAAAACCTTTATATAACAATCACGTTCTGTAAAACATCGGAGGATGTTTGATTTAATACCAAAATCCAATGCAGAGATCCGGTACGTTGCATTTGGATCTCCGGCTTCATATGCAACCCGGGTTGACACAACTGATGCTAATTCCAGACCTTCCATACTGGGCACTGAAGCTAGTTTTCGCTTTAAGGATTCGATGTCAAGGTCTTCGCTGGAGATGATACAATTCATCGCTCCCTTACTGCGAATATGTTTGACGATGGCACGTGTATCGACACCGTAGATACAAATCCTGTCATGGTCTTCAAAAAAGTCCTGGATGGATCTATCTGCTAATGGACGACTATATTCATCGATAAAACTTTTGCACACCAGTGCATTGATTTGCATGTGGCTGCTTTCCACTTCTTCGTCTTTGGCGCCATAGTTACCAATGTGAACGTGAGTCGTCACGAGGACCTGGCCATAATAGGAAGGATCTGTAAAGATCTCCTGATAGCCAGTCATGCCGGTATTAAAGCAAATTTCACCGGTGGCAGTTCCGGATTTTCCAGCAGCCCTTCCTTCGAAAAATGTACCGTCTTCGAGAAGGAGAATGGCCTTGGCACTACCTGAAGTAAATGGCATATGGTTGGAGCTAATGTTCAGGGATACAAAGTTATATATAAAAAAATATAATCGATTTTTATTCCGGACATATCAAAAAAAAGGGCTGCAACTGTATCGCAACCCTTTTCATTATCTCTCCTGCATATCTGAATTATTCTTCTTCAGATGCAGCAGGCTTAGTAGCAGCTATGGCGGCAGGAGCTGTTGCTACAGCAGCAGCACCGGCAACCTTGGCTTTTCCTCTTCGGGTGCGACGAGTTTTACCTTTACCTGTATCTGTCGCTTCACTTCTGCGACGTTTTGTATTTGTGTATAATTCATTAAAGTCTACCAATTCGATCATGCCCATTTCCGCACCATCACCACGACGGAAGCCAGTGCGAACGACTCGTGTGTAACCGCCCGGACGATCCCCAATTTTGGTTGCTACAGTTGAGAAGAGTTCGTGAACTGCTTCTTTACTGCTGAGGTATGAGAAGACGACACGACGATTGTGTGTTGTATTACTTTTTCCCTTTGTAATTAAAGGCTCAACGAATTTTTTCAGGGCTTTTGCTTTCGCAAGCGTTGTAAAAATACGTTTGTGCGTGATTAGTGCATTACTGAGGTTCATCAATAAGGCTGCACGATGGCCGGCTTTGCGACCGAGATGGTTGAATTTTTTACCGTGTCTCATGATTCGGTTTGGTTAAGAATTAATGACTTCGCAGCACCGGTCATTGACCTGAGAAATGGTTACTGCAGATGGTTTTAAAATTAGTCCTCGTCTAATTTATATTTGGACAGGTCCATCCCAAAGGTGAGACCTTTCAATTGCAGAAGTTCTTCAATTTCCACGAGTGATTTTTTACCAAAATTTCTGAACTTCAATAGTTCATGTGTATCGAACCGGACCAGCTCAGCCAGTGAGTTGATCTTGGCTGCTTTCAGGCAGTTGTATGCACGAACAGAAAGATCCAGGTCTTCGAGTGATGTCTTCAGCAGCTTGCGCATACTGAGGATATGTTCGTTGACGATACCGTCTTCCTTGCCTACTTTATCATCAAATGTGATGTGTTCATCTGTGATCAGCATCAGGTGCTGGATCATGATACGGCTAGCTTCCTTGATGGCTTCTTCAGGGTGGATTGTACCATCTGTTTCCACTTCAATGCTGAGCTTCTCGTAGTCAGTACGTTGTCCTACCCGTGTATTGGATACCTGATAAGCAACTTTTTTTATGGGAGTGTAAATCGCATCAACCGGGATCACACCGATAGGCGCGTTCTCCGGCATGTTTTCTTCTGCTGGTACATACCCTCTGCCTTTGGTGATCGTCATCTCAAGTTCAAGATTGACAGATGGTTCCATACGGCAGATAAGCAGCTCAGGATTCATGATTTTGAAAACATTGGTTTTTGACTCAATGTCTTTGGCTCTGAATTCATCCTGACCACTGATCGTGATATAGATCTGGTGTTCTGTGGCTTTGTCACCTTTCAGTGCACCTTTTAATCGAATTTGTTTGATATTGAGGATGATGTCAACGACATCTTCCACGACACCCGGGATGCTTGAAAACTCATGATCAACACCTGCGATACGGATAGCTGATACAGCGTAACCTTCGAGGGAAGACAGGAGAACACGGCGAAGTGAATTTCCAATGGTCTGGCCGAAGCCAGGCTCCAGGGGTTTGAATTCAAATTGTCCATGAAAGTCTGTGGCTTTCTGGAGTAATATTTTATCCGGCTTTTGAAAATTCAGAATGCTCATAAAGAATTTTTCTAATGAACTAATGATAAATGCTTGAGGAATAATCGTAACAATTATATGAAGGCCTGCTACCTAAGCCTAAGTTGATTACTTCGAGTATAACTCCACGATCAACTGTTCATTGATCTTTTCAGGTATATCATCACGTTCAGGATATGTCAGGAATTTTCCTTCCATACGATCGGGGTTCCATTCGAGCCATGGGAATTTGCGTACATCCACTTTGGCAGCCACGTTATCAACAATGACCTCGATGCTTTGAGATTTACCGCGGACAGAAACAACGTCTCCTGGTTTTAACTGATATGAAGGCACGTAGGTTAGATCGCCATTGACTAACACATGTTTGTGTGATACAAGTTGGCGGGCAGCCCGGCGTGTCTTACCGATGCCGAGGCGGAAGATGGTGTTATCCAGGCGTGATTCCAGTAACTGGAGGAGCACGGTACCTGTAACACCACTCTTTGCGCTTGCTTTTTCGAAGATGTTGCGGAATTGACGCTCCAGTACACCATAGGTGTATTTTGCTTTTTGTTTTTCAAGCAACTGGAGTGCGTATTCTGATTTTTGACGGCGACGTTTTGAGTTGCCATGTTGACCCGGGCGGTATTTTTTCCGCTCAAAACTCTTGTCAAAGCCGAAGATCATTTCACCAAGGGCTCTGGCTTTTTTCGTGGTAGGTCCGGTATATCTTGCCATAAAAAATGATAATAATTAGGATAAAACCAATCTGTGCTACGTCAGCACATCAGACTCTTCTGCGTTTTGGTGGACGACAGCCGTTATGTGGCACGGGTGTTAAGTCCTGGATTTTAGAAACTCTCACCCCTACTGCATCGATCGCACGGATCGCCGCTTCACGACCTGAGCCAGGCCCTTTAACGAAGATCTCTGCTGATCTCATGCCTGCATCATAGGCTTCCTGAGCAGCAGCAGAAGCTGCTACCTGGGCGGCATATGGTGTGTTCTTTTTAGAGCCCTTAAATCCTGCTTTACCGGCAGAAGCCCAGGAGATCACATGTCCTGCACGATTGGTCACCGTGATGATGATATTGTTGAATGTAGCCTGGATGAAAGCCTTACCATCGCTTTCAACTTTTACTTTACGCTTTTTAGCTACTTTTTTAATTGTCTTAGCCATATTAAGATTTACGACTTACGATTTATGATTTTGGATTCTGTAATGGAATTTACGATCCATACCGGATCAGTAAGTCTGTTACTTGGTTACTTTCTTTTTGTTTGCTACTGTCTTACGTTTTCCTTTACGGGTGCGTGCGTTTGTTTTCGTGCGCTGTCCACGTACTGGCAGACCTTTACGGTGGCGTAATCCACGGTAGCAGGCGATGTCCATCAATCGCTTGATCATCATTTGTACTTCTGAACGAAGCTCGCCCTCTACTTTATAGGTGTCCTGAATGATACGTGATATGTTCATCACATTGTCATCCGACCAATCCTGTACTTTGACATCTTCACTAATAGAAGCCTGTTCAAGAATACGTTTAGCACGGCTTGCACCGATACCGTAAATATACTGGAGGCTAATAATGCCTCTTTTATTTCTGGGAAGATCTATACCTGCTATCCTGGCCATATGATGCTTATAGTTTTATCAGCCTTGACGCTGTTTGAATTTTGGATTCTTTTTGTTAATGATGTACAGTCTCCCCTTTCTCCGCACGATCTTGCAATCCACTGACCTCTTTTTTATTGACGCTCGTACTTTCATAATCTATTCTCTTTGTAAGGCTTTCGCCTGTTATTTATACCTATAGGTTATACGTCCTCTGGATAAATCATATGGTGACATCTCGACGGAGACTTTATCTCCCGGAAGGATCCGTATGTAATTCATCCTC
>JBBREG010000167.1:0-8389 GCA_038203125.1 Chitinophagales bacterium | reverse complement strand
ATCTTCAGGTTATAATCTTTGGAACAATAATCTTCCAGGTATCGCTGGATCTGATCGATGTCTTTAATACACCCATGTAATGCAGGCAGCGGCGATGGATATTCATTGATACCAACGAGGAGAACGTATAAGTTTTTCATAATAAACAACGGTGAAAAGGACAACTCCGGGGTAGTCGAACTTCCGGGAGGAGTGAAGTGATCGGATTTAAAGGTAGAAAAATAGTGATTTATACCATCGGGGATTTCTCCATGGTGGTCAGTGGTCAGTGATACCTAAAAATGCATCCAGAGTCTCGCATCTGGTATCTGATATCTGGCATCAAAAATTCAGTGGTGAGTGGTCAGTGACACCTAAAAATGCATCCAGAGTCTCGCATCTGGTATCTAATATCTGGCATCAAAAATTCAGTGGTGAGAGGTTATTCTATAATGGTCAACAAACTCCCCAGGATTTTCGGAATAAGTAATATTGTGCGTCAGTGAAATATATGCAACAAAGAAAAACAGAGGTTGGCGTTGTTAGGTCGTAATCACTTTCTCAATTCTGCTGACATTCTGTAGGTTTCTTCCATAATCTACCAAGGTCCATTTCATTTTAGGTGTACTTGAGATTTCAAATCTGTTCAAATGATTTTCAGTATCCCTGATTATGATCCTGACTTTTTCTCCCCAGGACCACATGGACGGCTTCGTGTTGAAATTAATTTCGGTATCTGAAGTCCTGAGATCAAATCCATTCCATTCGGGATCTCCTTTGAGTTTATTGATGAGTTCGGATTGTTGCAACGTGGAATCAATAGATTTTCTCTGACTCACTTTTATGGTTTCGGCATTGATTGGACCGAGTTTCTTATTTCGAATCGCGGCAATATGCCCGATCACCATCGTACAAGCCATAAAAATACCATAAAAGGCAAACTTTATTAAACTCCGTTCCGAAAATGGATCACCAAAAAAGAAATCGGTAATGATAGATATGGCACCAAAAAAGAGGGTGGAAAATAGGAAGATTTTTAGAAAAAGAATAAGGACGGATTTCATTGTCAATTTTTTTTGGTATTTGAGTAATTATCTGGTGCTATTTTTCTTCATTTTTTTGTAGCGACGGAATTCTTTTAGGTCAACGGTAGAAATTTTTCCTAATAACAGGATAGGTTGTTCAAGTAAAATTACCAATTTACCCATACATGATGTATGGAAATACGTTGGGTCGATGGATATTGTTTTGGGGATATTTAGTAAAGGATACCTGCAAAGTTTTCCCTGGTGTGTATCTTCCATTTCTATCCAGCTGCTGTTACAGGATTATTAATGGTGACGACACATGGTGAAACCTTCATTTGTGAAACTTATTATTTTATGTGAATTTAATTAAAATATCTGGAATGTTTAATCGAAATATCCCTTATTCCTTTGCCAATTCAATACTAGTTGTTCCTATGACCTGGATTCTGTCATATATAAAAAGTTCACCTGCAAGTCTATTGGAAGTGAATTTAACCTTATTCATAAGGCAGGGGTAAACATTGATTTGGGAGAAATCTGCACCTCAGCTCTTCAACATGCAGAGGCAAATATTGCTCTACAATGTACTGTCAAGTATTAAGTCTAATCATAAACTTGTTAATGATAGATCACCGTGTTCATAAATTGGCGTTGGAGGTCATATAGTAATCTGGCAAGGGTCATGCATGATTTGGATTCGATCTCATAAATGGCTTTCGGGTATTTGTGGGCAATGGAGATAACATTATAGGCGATCAATTTCCGGATGTGCTGCGAGACAGTGACTGGTGATAATTCCGGAATATAAATATTCAGGTCATGGAAACGGGAGGGGCCATGATCGTTGAGGTAGGTGAGAATTTTAATGCGGGCTGGGTGAGCCTGGATCTTGCACCAGGTGGCCTGGTTGAAGATGGTGGTATGGAACTGATCGGCTTTGGAGTGTGGCATGGCGAAGTTTTTTTAGGTGGAAAAATAAGATTGTTTTCAAGTCAAATATCAGGTGCAAAAGAGGATAAATAATCCAAATTCAAAATTTATAACGACATATTTTTTTGATGGATATATAATGTATTCACATTCCACTTTTTGCACAAAAGTTTTCTTACGTATACAAACGCATACGAAACGGGTAACGAATCCCAGGCCACATCGCACGCCTCAATATGCATATCCCGATATCTATGCCGGACATTAACCACGAAATAATTATGACACGAATACCCAAGGCTCCTCCATAACCAATCACAAAAACCACCAATAATGAAATTTCAATATGCCCCTATTAAATAATTTATATCCATTTCTTCAAATGACCATGTGTAATTTCTCCTGCATTGCATCTATACGTATAGGGGCTGCATTCCCTTCCCGGTGTCTATTCATCAGAAGCGCATCTGATAGATCCCCGCAAGGTTGTCCAACCACCCTAGTGCTGGTGCAGTAAGAACGTGTATACACGAATCCACATTCCTTTCCTGCTCTTCATCTGATTTTTTTTAAACCTAAACTTTTGACCATGAAAAATCTACTTTTCATGCTGACCATCCTATGCTCCATAGGATCAGCTGACATCATCGCACAACCGATCGAGACACGCCTTATTACGGGCAGAGTGGTCGACGAACACCAACAACCTATTCTATTTGCTAATGTTCTGACTCAGCCTCTGTCAACCGGAATTATGACAGATATTAATGGATGGTTTTCATTGCGTATTCCCGCATCAAGTGATACACTGAAAATTATTTACACTGGATATGAAGAAAAGATCTTAACTCCGATCCCAGTACAGGACTCCATACTAATAATTATGAATGGGGGGATGCTATTAGATGCAGCAGTAGTAACTGCATATAAGGTAGCACCTGTGGAACAAAACAATACCACCCAGGGAGGTAGTAAGACTGCAGAACAAATCCGGAACCTGCCGACAAAAAGCGTCAATGCAATTGTCGCTACAACAGCAGGTGCAATCAAGACGGACGGCAGCGAAATCAATATTAGAGGCTCCAGAACCAATGCAACAAATTACTATCTTGATGCGGTACGTATGGTTAACCATGGCAAGCAACCACAAACTATGCATGGCGCTGCCATTCCCACCGAGTATCAAACGGAAGACTATAGCCTGATTGTAGAGAATAGTTTTCACGCACCTGTGAAAGATCCACTATCCACTTTTTCAATTGATGTCGATGTTGCCTCATATGCAAACATGCGCAGATTTCTGGTAAGTGGCCAACGCCCTCCAAAGGATGCGGTTCGTTTAGAAGAACTTGTAAATTATTTTGATTACAATTATCCTCAACCTACAACCAATGTACCTTTCTCCATCATCACAGAATCAGGGGAGTGCCCCTGGGAACCAAAGCATAAACTCGTTCATATCGGCATCCAGGGAAAACAAATTGCTACCAAAAACCTGCTCGCCTCCAATCTTGTCTTCCTCATAGATGTGTCCGGAAGTATGCAGGATGAAAATAAATTGCCACTTGTAATTTCATCTTTTAAGATCCTGGCAGATCAACTTCGCCAAATAGACAAAGTTGCTATTGTGGTATATGCGGGCTCATCTGGTCTCGTGTTACCCAGCACTTCCGGTGCTAATAAAAATGCCATTATTGAAGCGCTTGAAAAATTACGTGCCGGAGGATCCACCGCAGGCGCTGCCGGTATTCAATTAGCCTATAATGTAGCTCGTGAAAATTTTATCAAAGGCGGTAATAACCGTGTCATCCTCGCCACGGATGGTGACTTCAATGTAGGTGTCAGCAGTGACGCTGATCTGGTTCGCCTGATTGAAAAAGAAAGAGAAAGTGGTGTATTCCTCACCGTGCTGGGATTTGGAACAGGAAACTATATGGACAATAAAATGCAGGAACTGGCTGATCATGGAAATGGCAATCATGGGTATGTAGATAATTTGTCCGAAGCCAAAAAAGTTTTTGTCAATGAATTTGGCGGCACACTTTTTACGATCGCGAAGGATGTCAAAATCCAGGTGGAATTTAATCCCGAACAGGTAGAAGGATACCGATTGATCGGATATGAAAACCGGATGCTGGAATCCGAAGATTTTAATGATGACAAAAAAGATGCCGGTGAAATCGGAAGTGATCAAACCGTAACTGCATTGTATGAAATTATTCCAGCGGGCACCTCTTCACATATGCTGAAATCCATTGACCCACTTACCTATCAAAAAGTACGTGATGCGCATAATAGCAGCAATGATACTGAGCTCATGACGGTTAAAATAAGGTACAAAGAACCTGAGGGAGTTACAAGTAAACTAATACAAAAGGTTGTCCTTGATCAAAAGGGTTCGTTCGCTTCAACATCTGAAAATTTCAGGTGGTCAGCAGCCGTCGCTTCATTTGGCATGTTACTTCGTGAATCTGAGTTTAAAGGAAACTCAACGTATGAAGATGTTGAGCTTTGGGCTACAGGAGCGAAAGGCAAGGATACATTTGGATACAGGCAGGAATTTATCCAGTTAGTCAGAGGTATTCATAACGTACTGGAAGGTTCTGCGGAGAGATAGAGAACCGAAATAAGAGACAAAAATAAGTCTGCCGGCATCCTATCGGATACCGGCAAGCTTATTTTAGAAATTGGAGTTGAGATGTGGATTTATCATTTGCCAAAAGGCCCTTTCTGCCATTGTCATATTATTCCGTAATGTCCGCAACCTTGATTTAAATGAATATTGTTCTGATGAAAGTTAGCTGGTAAAGCTTTTGTTTCAATGCATAGAAATAGAGGGTAATTCTTCTGAAGTTGCTACTATTGGTTGAAAGGCGGGCGGGGGGATGAAAACAACCCTGCAAATTCATCGATCGATACATATTTCAGATCCACATCCGCATGCTCCCCAACACCACCACTCTGAGATGAAGTAATCATGACTGTATATGCCCCAATATTTCTTCCGAGGAACATATCAGACATTTTATCACCAACCATGACCGATTTTCTCAGATCTATTTCCGGATACATGTGTGCAGCTTCGAGCGGCATACCCGGATTGGGCTTTCGATCAAAATGTTTATCATCCACGATAGGACAATAATACAGCGCATCAATCATCCCGCCAGCTACTTCGAGTTCCTCAATCATGTAATCATGGATATCACTCAATGCCTGTGCATCCATTAATCCCTTACCGATGCCACGCTGATTAGTAATAATAATGATCTTTCCAAAAATCCTACTCAGATCCCTGATCGCTTCTTTAGCACCCGGCAGGAACTGGAACTCATCACGATGCGTGACATAACTCTCATCCATATTCTGATTGATGACACCATCCCTGTCCAGAAAAAGAGTCCATGTTTCATCAATGGACTGTTTAGGCAATGACGGATATTCAAGTTCTGTCTGAGCGCGCTTATAATCTACCGGAATACCGATATCGATAAAATAGCTGTCCTGAACCACACCCGTAAATACGGAGGAAGCGACATACGTTTCGAGAAAATCCTTTTCGAAAGAGAATACGGATGTAAAAGAATGCTTTTGAAAATCAACTTTATTCAACACATAAACTCCACCATTAATATTTCCCTTTGCTTCAAATCTTTTTTCTGCAAATGATGTAACCCGATGATGGCTATCCGTACCTACAACACCATATCGGTCAAAGGATAACATGGGCTTGAGTGCAAGTGTACATGCTGCCTGAGTCTGCATATGCCGGTCAGATAATTCGTCAACATCCACACGGAACAATGTATCACCATTCACAATGAGGATATCACGTGTGGACGTTTTTATAAGTGCGAGTTGAATGGCGCCACCTGTACCTAATGGATGATCTTCAATACTTGTCGTGTAATTGAGATATGCAAATTGAGACTCCAAAAATTGCTCAATGGCTTCATGCCGGTATCCGAGAGAAAATATGAAATGTTCAATCCCTTGTGATAATAGGTGACGGATGACATAAGTAAGAAAAGGATGACCTGCAACAGGTGCCATACACTTTGGGAGGTCTGGCACTTCACCATGCAGACGTGTGCCGAGTCCTCCTGCTAATATGATGGCTTCTTTAATCAAAATATTGTGTTTCGACCAACTCACAAATAATGTGGCCAGTCATGATATGACTTTCCTGAATGCGCGGTGTATCGGTGCTGGGCATATTCAATAAAAAATCTACCTCACCTTTCATCAGACCACCCGTCTGACCAGTGAAAGCAACAGTGACCATTCCCTTCCGTTTTGCTTTTTTAAATGCTTCAATAATATTGATTGAATTCCCGGATGTAGATAAACCTATTAGAACATCTCCAGGTTGTCCAATCCCCTCAATAAGCCTGGAGTACACGTGTTCATATCCATAATCATTTGCTACCGCAGTGAGATACGATGTATTACAGTGCAAGGCTTCTGCTGGCAAGGCAAGTCGATCCTTGTAAAACCGACCGGAAAATTCTGCAGCAAGATGTTGAGCATCGGCAGCACTACCACCATTACCACAAAAATAAACACGGTTGCCGGCTCTGAAGGCTATGACCAGTTCTGTCACCACAGCTTCTAAAGTCAGTAATAGTTCTGTTGATGTAAGGATTTGATTCTTTACAGCAATTGACTGTTGTATTATTTCTTTAATGCGCTCTGTCATAATTTATGTATAAAGAAAATCTCAGATCGACCAGCGGGTCAATCCATGCTCGACAAAATGATAACGACGATAGCTGCCTCCAAAGCGTTCTAATTGACTTATCACTTCATATTTCGAATTGCCGGGGCAATAGAATACCATAAATCCACCGCCACCGGCGCCGGATATTTTTCCCCCGGTAGCACCTGCTTTTTTTGCGGTATCATATATTTCTTCAATCAGCGGATTCGTGATGCCTTCCGCCATTTTTATTTTCTGCTGAAACCCATAATCGAGGATTTCACCAATCATATTCAGCTTTCCTGTAAGCAGCGCTTCCTTCATCATCACCGCCTGTTGTTTGAGCTGATGCATGGCTTCTATGGCTGATTCATTTTTCTGCATCACATTACCTGCCTGACGTTCGATAATCTTTGCAGAATTCCGACTTGTGGAAGTATAGTATAAAATGAGATTGTGATCAAGCTCAAACAAATATTCCTGTTTGATGCGCAATGGATTCACCAGAACACGATCGTCCGCAAAAAATTCCATAAAATTGACACCGCCGAAAGTTGCCGCATATTGATCCTGTCTCCCGCCTGCAAAATTTAAATCCTTGCGTTCTATTTCATATGCATAATGTGCGATGTCATATTCGCTTAATGGTAGCCTGAGCATTTCGGCAAATGCACCAACAATCGCTACAACTAAGGTTGATGATGTTCCTAAACCGGATCCAGGAGGTGCATCCACAAATGTGGAAAGCTTAAATCCTCTTTCTTTTAAACCATAATCTTTCAGGATCCGATTACACACACCTTTCAATAAATCCAGCGAATCATTTATCGGCATTGCATAAAGGATCGGATGAGACTGAACCTCGTTCTGGTCAATAGCGTCCAGGATTATTTCCGGGGTGTCAATGAGTTCGATCGTTGCATACGCATACAACGAAATCGTCGCGTTAAGGATAGCACCTCCATAGAGATCACTATACGGACTCACATCGGTGCCGCCACCTGCCAATCCCAATCGTAAAGGTGCTTTGCTTCTGTAGATCATATCCAATAAGAGTCAGGATGTTGCAAAGAATATTCCAATTATCCGGTTACGCCTTCTGCCAGGGATTTGATGGAGCCCACCAAATTTGACCACGAATACTTTTGTTTTTCAGTACGAAGATGGGGAATAAAATATTCTTCGCCCATATCGTAAAACCTGAGAATCGAATCGGCAATAGATGCTGGGTTTGGTTCGGCCACGAGGCCTACTTTTTCATGAGGTACTAAGGAAGGTAAACTTCCAACATTCGTTACAATCATAGGTTTATCAAAATGGTACGCCAACGGTGTCACACCACTTTGCGTGGCACTCCGGTAAGGCTGGATCACCAGGTCTGCAGCACTCAGATAATACCGAACTTCGGAATCAGGAATAAATGCTGTTCGAAGGATTAATTGATCCTGTATTCCAAGTCGGTTTATTTGTTCTGTATAGACATTTTCATCTTCATAAAATTCTCCTGCCACAAGTAACTTTATCCCTGAATGCCTGATTCGTTCATCTGCCATGGCTTCCAGCAGGATGTCGAGACCTTTATATTTTCTTATGAATCCAAAGAAGAGTATAATTTTTAATGCAGGATTTATTTGTAAATGTGTACGTGCTGTTGTTTTTGAAACCCCCTCTCCAAAATTATCATAGAGAGGATGGCTTATGTGCAGTGCAGGTTTTTGATTTTCAATTTTACGCAGATCCGACATCACTTTTT
>JBBREG010000166.1:0-8411 GCA_038203125.1 Chitinophagales bacterium | reverse complement strand
CAGCGAAATCAATATGATAAAGCCAATCAGTATTATGATCAGTCCATAACAAATAAATATCCTGGTTACGATTATGCTAAATACCAGAAGGCACTTATAAAAGGACTTCAGAAAAAACCGAAAGAGAAAATTGCACTCCTGGAAGAAATTGCCAATAGCATGCGAGAATCGTTATGGGCTGATGATGCGTTGTTTGAGGCAGGCAATACATATGAAGGTGAAAATCAGATACCGAAAGCCATTACATCCTATGAGCGTGTGGTAAGTGAATATAAACAAAGTAGCCCGCTTTTATTACCTGCTATCATCAAGCTGGGTCTAATTTCCTATAACAGTAATCAGTTTACGAATGCATTGAAATACTACAAGTCCATATTTCAATACAACCCGGATCCACAGACGTCACGGGAGGCCATGTCGGCGATCCAGGAAATCTATGTGAATGAACTGGATCAACCGGATGCATTCTTTACGTTTGCCGGTACGATACCCGGATATACTGTTTCAGGTTCTGAACGTGATTCTATTCTTTATACTGCAGCAGAAAATCAATACGCACAGGGCAACTACGAAAAGGCTGCAGAATCATTCAAAGGGTATGTCGATCAAAATCCAAAAGGGGCTTATGCACTCAAGGCAAGATACCTGAGGGCAGAATCTCTCTCCCTGGCAAAGAAATGGGAGGACGCATTGAGTAGTTACGAAGCGGTGATTAAAGAAGGACAAAGTATATATCTCTCCTCCTCATTATATAAAGCTGCACTCATATCCTACAATCAAAAGCAGGATATGCAAAGGGCGTACAGGTATTACACTGACTACATATCAATGGCGGAATCCGAAGAACAACAATATGAAGCTATGTTGGGAGCGCTGCGTAGTGCTTACAAAATGAAGAATGGAACAGATGTTTTTCAAATGACAGGCAAAGTTATTGAGCATCCAAGAGCAACGGATGATATACGGGCATTAGCTCATTATTATTCTGCCATGCTGGCTTATGACGCGGCGGATTTCGAAAGAGCAATTTCTTCATTCAATGCTGTCATTCGTATCAACAGTGCAGAGATGGCTGCTGAGTCGAGATATTACATCGCATCGATTTATCAAAAGAAAGGTGAAAATGCTCTTGCTGAAAAACTTGCTGAAGAAGCTGCCCGGGCAAATGTAGGTTACCCGGTGTGGGTTGCGAAATCGCTGATCCTTCTGTCTGATGTGCAGTTTGCAAAAGGGGATCTGCTAAATGCACGTGCCATCATAGAGGCGATCATTGAAAATTTCCAGGGGGATGATGCCATCATTCGTGAGGCCACACAGAAACTGGAACGGATTAAAAAAGAAGAAGAAAATCAAAACCGTGTAAAACCTTCCACAGGTGATACGCTGGAGATGACGGAACCGAAAAAAGACTAACAGACCATCATGAAATTAATCTATAGCATTCTCGTCACGTGTTGTGTATTATCAGCGAACGCGCAAAACGAATTACCAACCGGCCAGATTGAGGTCATTAAGGATTTTGAAGTCCGGCTTGTTGAAACCAGGAAGATTAAAATTATTCCTTCACCCGTCGCGATTGACTCCACTGTACGCCGGTATGAATATAAGCTCCTGGCACCTTCTCCGAGTATTGAATATGTTGTAGCAGAGCTTAAGCCATTGGCGATCACGCCTGAAAAGAAAGCAACATACTACCCCTTTTACGCAAAGGCGGGTTTTGGTAGTCCCAATTCATTATTAGGACTCGTTTCCTATGATCACCTGCAAAGTGATGTTCTCGATTGGGGATTTGATTTCCGGCATCTCAGTGCCAACAATAAAAAGATTGAGCTCCAAAAGTTTGCTGATTCACAGGGGCGGTTAAATGCATCCTATCTTTTAACGGATGATGTACTCATCGATGGCTATATAGATGGGAAATTTGAAAAACATTATTTCTATGGTTCGGATGAGATACCAAATAATCCGGATGCACTTAGGAGAAGGTTTAACAGGTATGATCTTAATGTAAACATTTCCAATGGTGCCAGTGAAGCTGCATCGTTCCAGTATATGGGTTTGTTCAATTATCTCTTCGATAAAGATGACCTGCGGACGAAGGAAAGAACACTCAGAGTGGGTGGAGAAGTGGGAACATCTATTAGTGCCAGTGAATATCCTGTTGGTCTGAAAGTGATTGCTGACCTCACAACCGTCAAGGACAATCAAAGCCAGGCTCTCAATAATGTCTTCATTGATCCGTATGCGGGATTTCATGCAGGCAATTTCAAACTTCATGCGGGAGCCAAGATCCTGCTGAGAAAGGAGCATAATGAAATCTTACCCGATCTGGAAGCGCGCTACAATTTGTTTGCAAACATGGTGACTGTGAGGTTAGGCTGGAAAGGAGAAGTTATGAAAAACAATTTCCATTACCTGTCATCTTACAATCCATATATCCAGACTCGTCTTGACAGCATTACAAATATGATCTCAAGACGAATCTATGCGGGCGTGAAAGGAACCAGTGGTAATATTATATATGAATTGACTGGTGGGTACACGAAGTTTGAACGAATGGCTTTTTTCCTTCAGGAGTTTGATGAGGAGGAGCAATTCAAGCCTGTTTATGATGATGGTTCATATATCGGTTTGGAAGGCTCACTTCAGTTTACCGTACTGAAAAACATCACCCTTAGAACCAATGGATTTACAAGATTCTATTCACTTGAAGAGGAAGAAAAACCATGGCATCGTCCCTCGCTGGGAGTAGAAGCTATACTTGCATACACTGGTGGTGATGACGTTTATCATACATCCATTCTGTTCCATGGAGAAAATGGCTTGCCCTATCGAACTGTGGGAGGAACGGAGACACGTCTGGATCCATTACTTGATCTGAGTCTTCATGGAGATTATTATTTCACACCATCGATTGGTGCTTTCGCTGAGATTAACAATATCCTGGGAAATAACAGGGAGCGTTGGGTCACGTATCCAACATTTGGGTTTAATGCCAAGGCAGGTGTTATGGTCCGTTTTTAGGAAAAGCTACAATTGGGAGATGCTTTTAGTAATATTACTACCAGAAGTACATCATATCAGATTCTCCCTGTATGAAATTCGGACTCATCGGTTACCCTCTGGGGCATTCATTTTCCAAACCTTATTTTGAAGCAAAATTTCAACGTGAAGGTCTCTCAGGGTTTGAATACAATAATTATTCATTGGACCGGCCTGATCGCATTCCCGAAGTGCTCCACACGGACGTCATAGGTCTGAATGTGACCATCCCTTACAAATCTTCAGTTATTCAATATATAAACGATATCGATCCTACGGCATGGTCAATCGGCGCGGTTAATACGCTTGTTCGCACCGGGATGTATAGCTGGAAGGGGTATAATACCGATTGGTTGGGATTCAGAGATTCCATTAAAGCATGGTTTGGGAATGATCCTGCTCCTGAAAATGCCCTGATCCTGGGGACGGGTGGGGTAGCCAAAGCAATTCGCTTTGCCTTATCGGCTCTTGGCATTGCTTCAGCGTCAGTTTCCAGCCAGGGAAAAGGGGATTATACCTATGAAGGATTGACTAAAGGACTAATATCTGATCATCAACTGATCATCAATGCGACCCCTTTGGGGATGCTTCCGGAGACGGAGCGGGCACCTATGCTTCCGTATGAATCGGTCACAAAAGACCATTGGTTATTTGATGTGATTTACAATCCGGCCAATACGTTATTTTTGGCCCACGGCAAGCAAATGGGGGCTCACACAATGAATGGCCTTGACATGCTGCACCTTCAGGCTGAACATGCCTGGTCTATCTGGAAAACTTATGGTAAATTTTGAAGCGGATTCAATCCCGCAACATTCAGTTGTAGATTTTAGTGATACAAAAATCGCTTTTGCACATAAAACGGATGCAGAGCTCAGGCGGACAGCATGGTTATTTAACATGATCAATAGACCATGGCTTGTTAAACTTGGAGGCTCCTTTGGATTATGGCTTAACGAGGCAGGCATCAATATTTTTAATCCAATCGTCAAAGCCACGATTTACAAACAATTTTGTGGTGGTATTTCCCTGTTTGAATGCCAGGATGAAATTGAACACTTACGGAAGAATAATACGCTTACAATCCTTGACTTCGGAGCTGAAGGAAAATCGAGGGAAGAAGATTTTGAAACCACGCTTTCCGAAAATATCAATGCTTTGCGTTTCGCATCCACGCATGAAAGTGTTCCTGTCATTTCCACCAAGGTTACTGCCCTTGCTTCTATGGAATTACTGCAGAAATACCAATCAGGTGCACAACTTTCTACAGACGATACCATGGCATATGAACGCCTTCATCATCGCCTTGATAAATTATGCAAGGTGGCTCGTGAACATGAAGTTGCCGTTTTTATAGATGCAGAAGAATCCTGGATCCAGGATACGATTGACAGGTTAGTCAAGAGCCTGATGGAGAAATACAACCATAGCAAAGTAGTGGTGTATCATACCTATCAATTATATCGCAAAGACAAATTGAAAAGCCTGATCGCGGATCACCAGGAAGCGAAAGCCAAAGGGTATATCCTGGGTGCGAAACTGGTTCGGGGAGCGTATATGGAGAAAGAAAGAATGCACGCACTTGCCGAAGATCGGCCTTCACCCATTCATGATTCTAAAGAAAATACAGACCAGGATTATAATCAGGCTTTGACCTATTGTGTCGAGCATTATGAAGAAATTGCATCCTGTAATGCATCGCATAATCTGAAAAGCAACCTGCTCCAGGCGGAGCTCATTGTTCAAAAAAATATTCCCCGGAATCATTCACATCTCAATTTCTGCCAGCTATTTGGCATGAGTGACATTATCACATTCAACCTGGCTGCCGCAGGTTTTAATGTTGCCAAATATCTGCCGTACGGACCGGTCAGGGATGTGATTCCCTATCTCATCCGCAGGGCACGTGAGAATACATCCGTAACTGGCGAAATGAGCAGGGAACTAAGTCTGATCCTGTCAGAAATGAAACGACGGGGTTTGAAATAATAACTATCTTGGCGCCTCAAAATCAAAACGAACATGAAGTATTTTTTTACCTTATTATGTGTTGTGACACTGAGTCTTTCTGCAAAAAGCCAGGTATGGTTTGAGGCTGGTGTCAAAGGGGCGTATGGCCCTACGTTCTTACTAGATAAGAATGTATTCGACAGTGGAAATTTCAAACATAAGATTTCAACCGGTCATGCTATTGGTGGCAGGTTGGGTGTCAATTTCGGATATCATGCAGGACTTGCTGTTGAATATGTCGGTGCAACCTCAAAGCAGGATTTTAATTTAAGTGGTGACCTGCACACAACGTACAAATGGAAGCATAATGACATCTTAGCTCTCTTCCGGTACAGTGGCAATGGTGCATATGTTGAAGTCGGTGGTAAGTATAGCAACATGGGCGATGTAACCCGGGAGACGACTCCGGCAGATGCGCAAGTAGATGGAGATGTATCTGATATTTTTGAAGACAGCTACACATCAGGGGTACTTGGATTTGGATCTTACATCATGGGGGGAGATCTCCTTGTGGTTAATTTGGGTCTTCGTCTGCATTATGCATTTACGGATATCCTGAAACCCGGAAAAGGTGACTTTTATCCTGCTGTAAGTGATATCGATTCACCGGATCCTGATGCAAAAACACTTGCTACAGCAGCACAACTTCAATTAGAAGTGAATTATGCATTCGGACGTTTTTCAAAAGAAGCATGTCATGAGCGTAGGAAATTCATTCTATTTCAATAAGAATCAAATCAAAACAAAACGAAAAAAGCAGATCAGTGATGATCTGCTTTTTTTTTGATTTGAAAAATGAAAGTGGGAATAAAAAGGAATAATGAATATGGAACAAGGAATGTAGATTTTTGAAGTTTCCCAGTTTACATGTTTCCAGGTATAAGAATTTTGGAGATTCAAAAAACTAATGACTGTCTCAAAACAACTGTGCCTGCCTCGACCGAAAATTTCAACATTCATTATTCCTTGTTCGATATTCGGACTTCTTCAGACTTCAAACTTCAACAATCCTTGTTCGATATTCGGCCCTCAAGGAGTAGCCCCGGTAGGAATCGAACCTACATCGCAAGTTCCGAAGACTTGTGTATTATCCATTATACGACGGAGCCAGGCTGTAAAGATATCTGAACTATATGTTAAAACGTACTGGCCGAAATTGAGGTTTTACTGCCATTATGAGTAAAATCCATCATATATAGTAAGGTCATATCAAACCTTCTGGTGTAATTCAGCATTAAATACCTACTTTTGCACCCGCTTTTGAGAGCCCATATCGCTTATGAAACAGATTAATGAAAATATCCGAAACATTGCCATTATCGCTCACGTCGACCATGGTAAGACCACCCTTGTAGATAAAATCCTCCAGGCTACCAAGGTATTCAAAGACCACCAGGAGACTGGTGAACTCATCATGGATTCCAATGACCTTGAGCGCGAACGTGGCATCACGATATTTTCAAAAAATGCAGCTGTTATCTACAAAGGCGTAAAAATCAATGTTATTGATACGCCTGGTCACAGTGATTTTGGAGGAGAGGTAGAGCGTGTTTTGCGCATGGCAGATGGTGTACTCCTTCTGGTAGATGCATTTGAAGGTCCAATGCCCCAGACTCGATTTGTATTGCAAAAAGCTCTACAACTCGATTTAAAGCCTATCGTGGTCATCAATAAAGTAGACAAACCAAACTGTCGTCCAGAAGAAATCCATAATGATGTTTTTGACCTTTTCTACAGCCTTGATGCCACTGAAGAGCAATTAGACTTTTCTACATACTATGGTTCAGGAAAGCATGGATGGTTTAATGAAACGCTTGAGGAATGTGCTGATATCACGCCCTTACTGGATGGTATATTAAAGTTAGTGCCACCTCCCATCGCGTACGAAGGAACTCTGCAGATGCAGATCACTTCACTTGATTTCTCTTCGTACCAGGGTCGTATCGCTGTTGGTAAAGTGAATCGCGGAACCATCCGTGATGGACAAGCTGTATCTATCGTACAGGCTGATGGCGCTGTAGTGCGCAGCCGGGTTAAGGAACTGTGCATTTTTGAAGGCATGGGCAAGAAGAAGGTTCAAGAAGTGATGGCAGGCGACTTATGCGCCGTCATTGGTCTTGGTGAATTTAAAATCGGAGAAACCATTTCGGATTTTGATTTCCCCGAAGGCCTTCCAACAATAGCTGTGGACGAGCCAACCATGAGCATGACATTTGGAATCAATAATTCTCCGTTCTTCGGAAAAGATGGAAAGTTTGTGACAAGCCGTCACCTTCGCGACCGTCTCTGGAAAGAAACTGAGAAGAACCTGGCGATGAAAGTGGAAGATTCGGACAGTGCGGATACATTCCTGGTCTATGGCCGTGGGATCCTGCACCTGGGTATCCTGATTGAAACCATGCGTCGTGAGGGCTATGAACTGACGGTTGGTCAGCCACAGGTAATCCTCAAAAATATAGATGGGGTTAAATCCGAGCCATTTGAAAATCTCGTGATTGACGTACCTCAGGAATTTGCTTCCCGCGCCATTGACCTGGTAACCCGCCGCAAAGGTGAATTACATGTCATGGAATCAAAAGGTGAATACCAACATCTTGAATTTGAAATCCCTTCCCGAGGTCTCATCGGATTGCGTTCAACAATGCTTACACAAACAGCAGGTGAAGCAATGATGAGTCACCGCTTTACAGAATACAAACCCTGGAAAGGAAATATCCCTGGCCGCACTAATGGTGTTCTGTTAGCGAAAGATCCGGGTACAACTACCGGCTTCTCTATCGATAAGCTGCAGGACAGAGGATTTTTCTTTGTAGATCCGGGAGAAGAAGTATACTCAGGCATGATCATCGGTGAAAATAACAGACCTGGTGACCTGATTGTCAACGCAACGGAAGGAAAGAAACTCACCAACATGCGTGCCAGTGGCAGTGATGCTGCTAACAACATCGCTCCGAAAAAACAAATGACGCTGGAGGAATGTATGGAATACATACAGAATGATGAATGTATTGAAGTTACTCCGGCGAATATCCGGATGAGAAAGAGCCTTCTCAACGAGGAGGAACGCAAGAAAGCCGCAAGAACTCAGCCTGTAAAAGCCGAAACAGTCTAAAATAAAAAAAGCCCCTTTTCAGGGGCTTTTTGTTGTTGGCAAAAAAGGATTTTAGAAAAATTCTTTGAAACGAATGTATCTCATGTTTTATACTTAGACGTAGATCCGACGACAATTCGTTGGGTGTTAATTCTTTTTTTTTGATCAAAGCGTATCAATTTATTTTTTGATCTCTTCGTATGGTGTGTGAACAGGCTTTAATACCTGAACATGATTCGATGTGATCACCGTAGAATAGGTATCAAAC
>JBBREG010000165.1:0-8414 GCA_038203125.1 Chitinophagales bacterium | reverse complement strand
CTGTAGAATCGGTTGGCAAAAAGAGATCTATCATATTCACAGCCGATGGATCACTGCCGGAATGTGTGATCTGAGCTACACTGGTAACATCCAACAGGAGATCCGGCATGATCACAATGAAGGATGGTATATAGTGATGTTCATCCGTTGTTTCTATATCCACAAGACCCAATATAAGCGGAAGACCCATTTCCGAAACAGCAAGCTCTAAGGTGTCGGCAAAGATATCATTGACCCCTTGCACAGCATATTCAAGTATAAAGTGGCTGTCCGGAAATTCTTCATCCAGAATTGTAATCGTTTTTGTATTCGGGTGAAACTCAATTGCAATGACGCGGGCAAATTTTTTCTTATACCTGCCAGCTGTCCGGGAAACCGGTAGTTTGGGAAGTGTTGGTATGGTAACCTCTACGCCCATATACTCCGGATCGACTTCTGATCGGTATAAGGAAACAAGATATTCGATGACGGGAAATAAAATTTTCAACAATGTCTTATCATCGGATTGACGTTGTTTTAATTCCCTGCGAGCAATTTGGAATGCATACATCCATGGCCGTGAGATCTGGTAGCGGGAACCGATGAAGCTGACCCGGGCAAACAACGTATTGAAATGAAGTGATGATGTATCACTCAATTCCAATACCAGGTCCTGGAAAAGCTTTATGTAGAAAAAGCATCTTTCTTTTTCGTCCGTAATTGCGTTTCCAACCTGATATAACTGTTTTTCAAACTCGTGAAGCTTAACACTCATCTCATCAGGTAATAATATCTAAAAATAAGACCCTTTCTGATATTCTTTCGGAATAATCCCACATCTCGTGATAAATCAGGATCCATACATTCTCTCCGGCTTTTTACCTTACTTCTTATATGGTACATGAAATAGAATCATTCCGCATGAATTTTAGTGCGGACCAGATGACGCTGCTCAACTACTGCCTCGCTTTTATGATGTTTGGGATCGCCCTGGATATGAAGTTTGATAACTTCAGGCAAGTCATCCGGTTTCCCAAATCAGTTATTGTTGGACTGGCATCCCAATGGATTATTTTACCGATTCTGACAGTCTACCTGATCCATATATGGGATCCCTTGCCTTCGATTGCATTAGGTCTGTTACTGGTGGCAGCTTGTCCAGGTGGTAATGTGTCCAATTATGCAACGCATATGTCACGAGGCAATGCCGCATTATCGGTCACACTTTCCGCATTTGTCATGGTAACCTCAATTTTTGCAACTCCATATGTATTTGCAGGCTTCGCAAAGTTTGTTCCGCAGGTTGCTCCCTTACTTGCCAAAATTGATTTACCTCATGGACAAATCCTCCTAATGCTGGTGCAGATCGTATTGATCCCAATGATCCTGGGCATGACAGTCAAACATTTTTTCCCCACAATTACTACCAAGATCCGTAAGCCCATTAATGTCATTTCCATGATGATGTTTATCTCGTTTATTATCATAGCCATCTATGGTGAACTGGATAACATCCTGAAATATCTTAAATACGTCCTTCTGCTTGTTATCGTCCACAACCTGATCGCCCTTGCCGCTGGATACTTTTGGGCACGCTGGAATAAGCTTCCGGAAGCTGATGCCCGCGCCATATGCATGGAAACCGGCATTCAAAACTCAGGACTTGGTATGTTGATGATCTTTGCATTCTTTCATTCCCTCCCCGGCATGTTGCTGGTGACCGCCTTCTGGGCAATCTGGGACCTCGTTTCCAGCTTCATCCTCTCCGTATATTGGAGTAAAAAGATCCCTTCCAAATAACATTTTTTAATTCAATATTCGCCCCAATCTGCCCTGGAATATTCTTGCTGAGCCAATAATCACTCCCTGCTGTCTCCTTGTAATTGTTTTTGGGAGGAGAGACTCGATACGGCACATCATCGCCATCAGTAGTTGCGCGTTCTTGCCGCCCTTAGCTTCAGCTTTTACTTACATTTGTTGACAATTCAAAAACCATGTCCAATAACCTCGTCGACTTCTTCCAGACTTCCATAGCTGATCAGCTTTCACAAACCACCAGCGCTATGCTTGGTGAGTCTTCTGCCAGCACATCCTCCGCTGTCAATTCCATTTTCTCCATCCTACTCGGATCCATGCAGCGTAAAGGAAATACGGACCAAGGTGCTCAACAATTATTATCTTATATCACTTCGAGCGGGATCGGCGACGAGATCCTTACGAGGGTTCAATCGGGCCTGGAAGACCCATCTGCTTTTTCAGGTCTCACATCTTCAGGTTCGGACATATTGAATTTCCTTCTTGGTTCAAACCTGAATCCGGTGGTGGACCAGGTGTCGGGTGCTAACGGATTAAAATCATCATCTGCCTCTACTCTGCTCAAAATCCTGGCACCTCTGGTCATGAGTCTGGTGTCGGGTGTGATCAAAAATAAAAACCTGGACGCTTCAGGATTGAAGTCATTTCTATCAGATCACCGCGAAGCTGTGAATGCCGTTCTACCCGCATCACTTCGTGATATGGTAAGCACAGATCCGGAAGCAAAAATTGCACATGGTCCTATTGAAGTTTCAAATGAAATCGTACCTGAAAAATCAGGAAGTACATTGTCGAAATTGCTTCCCTGGATGGTTTTATTGATTGCAGCTTTAGGCTTATTTTATTTTCTTGAAAAAGGTGGAGGACCTTTACCTGATCAGCCTGTCGTAAATACGGATTCCATTCGGCAGCAACAAATTTCAGATTCCATGTCAAATCAACAAATGCTCGACTCCCTGAACAACCAGCGTCTGATGAATGTAGATTCTGTTACGGATGCTGATTCCCTTCGGTAGAATTTTTTGACCTGGATTTGAAGAAAAAATAGACCGGTAGACCAATTGACATCAGGATGATTCCCGCAACAGCCTGCACTGGTCTACCCACGATTGTGCTTGCTAAAAACCAGATCGAGATTGCAATGAATATCAATGGTATGACAGGATATAGGGGTACTTTATAACCTGAGTAGGGCGCATCGTTTTTTCTTTTCCTAAATATAAAAAGGGCAATTGCGGCCATGGTCATAAAGATCCAGTCCATAAATACAACATACGTAGTGAGGCTTTCAAATGTGCCCCAAAAGATCATGAGGACGGCAGCCCAGATACTTTGCAGGATGATTGCTTTTACCGGTGTCTGAAATTTTTCATGCAAATCTGCAAGCCAGGAAAAAAATACCCTGTCCTCCCCCATTTTGAAATAGATCCGCGGTGCTGACAAAGTATAAATGCTGGCTGTGCCAAACGCGGAAAAGGAGATCAGGATCGCGATCAATAAACCACCAGTCAATGTAACCTTTCCCAATGCATCAGCCGCAACTGTAGTTGAAGCCGCCATTTCTCCGGTGGTCATGACGGATAAATAAGCTGCATTGACCGCAACGTAGACAAATGTTACAATTATTCCGCCGAGCAGGAGTGCACGTGGCACCACCTTTTGCGCATTATGTACCTCGCCACTCAGGTAAGAAGCATGATGCCAACCTCCATATGACCATAACACTCCGATCAATGCAATTCCAAACGATACTTTCCCCGCTTCCAAAGAGGTAGCAGTAAGATTTGGTATCAATTGTCCCCCAAATAACAGACAAAAAATGATGATCATACCGATGCCAATCACTTTGATCACAGTCATGCCACTCGAAAACATAGCTGAATATTTCACACCAATGATGTTGATAACTGTCACAACTAACAAGGCAGACATGCCTATTGAGATTTGCCATTCAGCCGGCGCATGAAATACAATAGAGATATACCGGGCAAATGCAAGACATAAAGCTGCAATCGCTCCGGACGTAATAACCGTCAGGATAGACCATCCATACAGGAAAGCCACCATGTTCCCATAGGCTTCTTTCAAATAAATATATACCCCACCCGTACCCGGATATCGGGAGGCAAGCTCACCAAAACTCAATGCACCCGTGATAGTAACGACACCACCGATCAGCCATACAACCAGGATCTGCCATCCCGTGGATAACTGTCCTGCAACATCAGAAGGGGAAATGAATATGCCAGCGCCTATACAGGCCCCTACAGCAATCATCGTTAATCCAAAAAAATGAATTGATTTTTTTAAAGGTTGAGACATCAATTAAGGACCTTCAGGCGATAGTAAGATAAATGTTATTTTGTGACACACCGGAGAATTACCTCATCATAGTGATTCCAACAGGGCATCCTGCTAAATACGCTCTATGAAAAGAACATTGAACTGTTTCCTTGCAGCAGCTTATGTGACATTGATGTCCATGAGCCTGAGTGCCCAGACAACAGGAGTGTATAACTCGGTTGATATGCTTCAGGGCAGAAAAAAAGTATCCATTCCATTCCAATATATCAACAACTTCATCATCCTTGAAGTACGCATGTATGGGATGATCCCTGTTCGTCTCATTTTTGATACAGGCGCAGAACATGTGATCCTTTTTAAACGTGAGTATACAGATCTCCTGCACGTAGAATACGATAAGCGGATTCCCATATTAGGCTCAGACCTGAGCAGAAAAATTCATGCACTTATTACACGCAATGCGTTGCTCGAAATTACAGGACTCGCACCCGGTAAAGCAGATCTGCTGGTGCTCGAAGAAGATTATTTTGATCTCGAGGAACTGGTAGGGACGCCAATTGATGGTCTGCTTGGAGGTGGATTTTTTAGAAACCTGATCATCAATATCGATTACCGTACGCAACGTCTCACACTTCACAATCCCAACACTTTTGTTAAGCCAGATGATTTTATCAGCCTGCCGATCCGCATTAAAACCAATAAACCATATGTAGATGCTGAGACTACATTACAGGACGGTTCTATTGTGACCGTAGATCTTCTGGTGGATACAGGTGCAGGCGTACCTCTTTTACTTCACAACAATTCCAATGCCGCCCTTCATCTACCCTCGAACGTGATTAAGGGAAAACTCGGTATGGGTCTGGGTGGCTATATCGAAGGATATGTTGGACGCATCAATAAATTATCTATCGGCGAGGTCGAGTTTTCAGGCGTGCTGACCAGTTTCCAGGATATTGACACGGAATGGCTGGTTGATAAGGACCGATTCCGGAATGGGATCCTGGGAAATCAATTGCTCAGTCGCTTTTGTGTGTATTTCGATTACATCCACAGCCAGATGATGCTGAGGCCATACAGAAAGCGGCAGGAACCATTTACCATGGACCGGAGCGGCCTGGTCATTTTTGCCTATGGTCCTGGCTTTGATCAGTTTGTAGTCAGGGACGTAATACCCAATTCTCCCGCTGCTGAAGCTGATATCAAGGCAGATGATGTACTTTCCAAAATTCAGGGACTTCCTAATCATTTCTACAATCTGAACACGCTCAACTCTCTTCTCCAGAAAAAACCTGGTAAAAAGATCCGGCTGATCCTACTCAGGGAAGGGAAACCACTAAAAAAGACCATTTACCTCCGCGAACTGATATAGGGAATATTTGTAAAACACTTGTGGATTCTCGCACATATTAATTACCTTTGCCGGCCATTTAATAAATAACCTTAGAGTCTTTCGATCATGTACGCGATTCTGGATGTCAACAACAGACAATATAAAGTGAAGCAGGGACAGGAGATCTACGTCGACCTCCAACAGGTTGAAGTAGGTGCTAACCTGTCATTTAACCGCATCTTACTGACTGAGAACGATGGATCTATAACTATCGGCACACCAGCCCTGGAGAATGCTTCTATCTCTGCCAGCGTCATCGGCCACGTCAAAGGTGACAAGGTCATCGTCTTCAAGAAAAAAAGACGTAAAGGATATAAAGTAAAGAAAGGCCACCGCCAGAATTACACCAAGATCCGCATTGACAGTATTTCAATCTAAATTGTAAGTAAAACACACTAAAGTCCTGATAACATGGCACATAAGAAAGGTGTAGGTAGTAGCGATAACGGACGGGATAGTAAATCCAAGCGCCTGGGCGTGAAACTCTTTGGAGGTCAGACCGCCGTAGCCGGTAACATTATTATTCGTCAGCGTGGCACCAAATTCCACCCAGGCCGCAATGTCGGTCTCGGAAAAGATTTTACGATCTATGCTCTCACAGATGGCGTAGTTCAATTTCAAACCCGCAAACGCGACCGTACATTTGTCAACATCGTAGCGGACGGAGCATTCTCCGAAGAAGAATAATCGATTCTATTCGAATAGAGTATATCGTTTTTAGTAAAAAGCCTGATTCGTTACCCGGATCGGGCTTTTTTCATTTTCTAAATACTGTTTTGTCAATTGAAAGTCAATAGAGCCTGCTCACACAACCCTGAGGTACCGAATTCGGTTATTTTTACAATATGAAGAAATGCCTGACATTCCTATCCCTTTTTACTTTCCTCCACGTTTCATTCGATCTTTCTTCACAAGGTGACCACCAGATGTCACAAGACCTGGAAGATATTATCTGCAAAGAGCAATCACACGCAGGCACGCATATTTTAACACGTGGTGACGAGCGGAATGCACATGCTCACGAAACAGACATGTATTACCAGGAAATGCATTGGGAAATCAATCCGGATAATTATTACATCAAGGGTGAAATTATCTACCATTTTAAAAGTCTGGTTCCCAATTTAAATACATTGTATCTGGACTTCACGGATGGACTCCAGATCGATGGGGTATTTACAACTACGCTACATGTCAATCATACACATGCTGATAACTTACTCACCATACCCTTGAGTAAAGTACTACAGCCTGGTCAAAGCGATACGGTCAGAATTCTTTACCAGGGTACACCTCCATCCAACGGCTTTGGTTCATTTGAACAAGGTTCACACGCAGATGCCAATATTATCTGGACTCTCTCCGAGCCCTATGGTGCCAGAGATTGGTGGCCCGCTAAAATGGATCTTATCGATAAGGTGGATTCCATTGACATCTTCATTACGACACCCTTGAATAACCTGGCTGCCAGTAATGGAAAGCTTGTGAGCATAACAGAATCTGAAGGAAAACTCATCCATCATTGGTCTCACCGCTACCCCATCGTCAATTATCTGATCGCGCTGAGTGTAACCAATTATGCATCATACAGCCATTACGTTCAACTTGACAACGGTGATTCTCTGGAGATCCTGAATTATGTATATCCGGAAACAGTCGACGCATCAAGACAAGCAACGCAAAACTCAGTTGGCATCATGGAGTTTTTCAATGAAAAATTCGGCCTCTACCCATTTGCCGAAGAAAAATACGGTCATGCACAGTTTGGCTGGGGCGGTGGTGAAGAACATCAGACCATGAGTTTCATGGGTAACTTCAGCTTTGGTCTCCAGGCACATGAGATGGCACACCAGTGGTTTGGAAATAAAGTCACATGTGGTTCATGGGAGGATATTTGGTTGAACGAAGGGTTTGCAACATATCTCGCTGCGCTTGTGCTGGAAGATATTAGCCCTGACAATCAATGGGAACAGTGGAAGACAAGTACGATTAATTCTGTAACCAATCAACCCGGTGGATCAGTATTCGTGGATGACACAACAAGTGTTGGGCGCATTTTCCATGGAAGACTTTCATACAATAAAGGTGCTTACCTGTTACACATGTTACGCTGGATAATGGGTGATGACACATTCTTCCAGGCATGCAGGGAATATCTTGATGGCGCGGGTACAGCTTATGAATTCGCAAGGACTTCAGACCTGCAGGCATACTTTGAAGCAGCTTCTGGCAAAGAACTTGATGAGTTTTTAGAAGACTGGTTTTATGGCCAGGGCTATCCATCGTACAATCTCCGTTGGACTCAACAATCAGATTCTATCGTTACATGGCTAAGCCAGGTAACATCGCATCCATCTGTAGACTTCTTCGAAATGCCCGTCCCGGTACTTGTCAAGGTGAATGGTGTTGACCAGATCGTAGTGATTAATCATACACAGCAGGATCAACGTACATCATTTTATATCGGTAATGGAAATGTTGATTCCGTTGGGATCGATCCGGAGAAATGGCTTCTCTCACGAAATAATGTTATTTCAGAAATTACGACCAGTGTATTTGATCCGCTTACAAATGATTATTATAAAGTGTTTCCTAATCCTGCAAAAGCCCAGTTTGATATTTTACCCTACTCAGGCATACATGCTGTGATCATGATGGATGTAGCGGGTGTAAAAACAAAGGTACCTGTACAAAATGGAATCGTAACGATCACGTCGTTACCTGCAGGTTTATATAGTGTCATGCTGGAAGATAAATCAGGAAAAATAGTAGCGGTGAAACGCATCTCGAAGATGGAATAACTACTCGCGCCTATTCTTTTTTAGGCCTTCCCATGATGTCTTTGTCTTCTTTTCGATCTTTCCGGTCTTCGGTAAAGGGGGGTTCGGTGACCTGAACATCATACATTTCTTCCTGATATTGA
>JBBREG010000164.1:0-8450 GCA_038203125.1 Chitinophagales bacterium | reverse complement strand
ATTACAACAATGTCAGCGTGTTAAAAATCTGAATGGTATCCTCAATCAAATTACAAACTATACTACGGAAGCAGAATTTCAGGAACAAACCCGAATGGCCCAGACGTGTCTCACGACGCTGATTGAAAACCAAAAGGCCATTAATAATTATTTGACCGGATTGGTCGAGGATAGGAGTTCGTTGCTTACTTCAAAACAAATTAAAAGTCTGCTCCACATTAGTCTCCTGATCGACACCATCCGCACGAAATATGAAAAGATCTATCAACTGATTGGTGATAAAAGACAACAACGTATTTGGTTTGGTCCTACGCAACGTTCTATACTGCTCCACCGGATCAATGATGCCAGTATGATGCTCCGCAGGTGTGTTGAACTCATTCATACGAATACGATCGCAAAGGGCGGGTGGAAAGGTATGGCCTTTGATCTTGCGGACAAACACCTTGATTACCTGGACTATGAACGAGAACTCATGCAAGAATTGGAGCGCGGAGAAATGAAACTTGCTTCGGTTATTACCTACTACAGAATGTCACAGTACTTGGACAGTATTAATGAAGCCCTTAGGAGTATTATTTCGGAATTGGTGGATGAGCCGTTGAATGAGAGTGCGAGGTCTTTGATCACCTCGTAACTTTATTTACAATCCCAGCAAATATTTCATCTTGTCAAAGATGGCAGTATTCTCATAGATACCTAAGAATTCCTCTGAGCCGGGACCGTCGGCAAAGACCGGAACCATTTGAGAGGAATGCACCTTCGAATTAAATTCTAACCTTGGCAACCGTTTTCCTTTCACGCTGATATATCCTGTTTCATGGTCAGCAGTTACGATCAGTAATGTGTTTTCTTCAGGCGTGATATCAGCCTGTAGTGCGTCAAGCATATCATATGCGTCCTGTAATTCGAGCACGAGCCATTCCTGATCGTTGGCATGTGCTGCCCAATCGATCTGTGATGCTTCGATCATCAGGAAATATCCTTTATCGGATCTCGCTTCAAGTGCTTTTTTTGCCTGCAGCACCATCTGAGACAAATAGGTTCGTCCCATAGTAGCACGAGAAGGATCTTCAAACGCGGTAAAACAGGCAATCTTCTTATAAACCGGTACTTTATCGAGTTTGAATCGGCCGGGTGGATCCAAATGCTGAATCACTTCGTAATTATCATCCTTCAATACCTGTATCAGATTTTTCTCATCGATGTTTCGATTGTAGAAATATTTTTCACCCCCACCCACAAAGACATCGATGTTGGCTACAGCAAGTTGCTTGGCGATCTCTTCATATGAACCTCGAGAACGTGTATGTGAGAAAAATGCAGCAGGTGTCGCATGCACCACAGAGGACGTCACTACAAACCCGGTTTTGTACCCTGCAGCATGTGCAAGTTCCATGATCGTTGCGACAGGCATACTGTCAGGACCAACCCCAATAGCAGCGTTGAATGTCTTGACTCCGGCACTGATGGCCGTAGCAGATGCACCACTATCCGTCTCCAGATTATTAGCCGAGTGGGTCTTTTGAAGTCCAATAACCTCCATCTTCTGGAGAGGTGAAGGAGGTTTATGAAGATATTCCGCAACAGATATGGCGGCCAGGCCCATTCCATCTCCGATCACCAGAATGATATTCTGCGGCTTTTCCACTGCAACCGGGGTCACCGGATCCGGAGTGAATAGAAACCACCAACTGATGAAGAAAACTAATACCATCTTACAAATTTAATTTTGGAAATCAATTTGTTAACAATATTTTTACTGACCCCGATGGAATTAAAACGACATTGGGTCAGTTAAGACCAGGTTATGCGCGTTTGTTTATTCAGTTTATTGCTATTCTTTCTTGTCACCGGGCAGAGCCAGGATCGTCCGAAAGTGTCTCTTTTCGACTCACTTTCTCACCTGGAAAAGGTTGAAATCACAATTACTTATCCATTTGATTCACTTTACAAGACCAATAATAATGAGATTGGCGCGGTCATTAGTATCAACACAGGCAGCGGATCTTTAATCTCATCAGCCTCTTTAAACCTGAATCTTCGGGGTAAGTTCCGGAGGATGAAGTGTACCATGCCACCGCTGATGCTGAATTTTAAAAAATCCACCTTACGGGACCTTGGTCTTACGAATGTGGATGAAATGAAACTTGTGACCCATTGTATTGATGGAGAAGAAGGTCAAAACAATCTTGCAGAAGAATTTCTTCTCTATCAAATCTTTGAAACCATCACACCCGTATCGTATCGAACTATATGGGCCGATGTAACCTACATCGATGCCACAAATCCGAATAATATTATCCACACCGTTGGTTTCCTTATCGAGCCCGACAAGGTGATCTCTCAACGATTGGGCATGAGTGAAAGAAAACTCTACAACCTGCAGCAGGATTCTATTTGTTTTGAAAGCTATAGTATGGCAGCAGCTTTCAATTATCTGATAGGTAACCGGGACTGGAGTGTGACTGCTTCACGCAATGCGAAGTTGTTTTACCAACCTGATCTGGGCAGATATGTTGTGATCCCTTATGATTTTGATTATTCCAATATCGTTGGTGCGTCGTATCGGCGAGAGACATTACCTAAAATCATGAAACATCCATTTGACCGGATCTATACAGGTGAATATTTTGGTGATAGGGCCGGGAGCATGCTGAAAACTTTTGCAGAATTCGAAAAGCCAATTCTTGAAACGATTTTTTCCGCTGCTAATCCGATCGATCCTTCAAGTCGTACACGGATCAGGAATTATTGTAAGTCCTGGTTTGACATGATTCGGAAAGCAAAACCCGAAAACCTGAAGTATGGAACAATATGTCCTTACAAAGGAGAGCTCTGAGGAACCAATAAAATCTCCTCACACAGGGCTCGATACTCATTGAATCTACGTATTTCATCCCACACGGGGTCGGCATCCAGATAAATCATCGAAGGTATTCGTGTCTTAATGGCAAGATGGAGTTGTTCAAACATCTCTGGATATTCCTGTGCACCCAGATGCGCTAAGGCTAAATCAACGTGGATCAAATGCGCCGGTATATCCTGAGCAACTGAGATCATTAATTCTTTCACTTCATTGGCTTCCCTGGCGCGAGAAGTGCGTGCATACGCATAGGCAAGACCTGCCAATCCGGCCACTGGCAACCCAGAATGATGCTGGTAATGCCGGAAAGTTTCAATTCCTTCCCGCTGTTTTCCACTCAAAAATAAATTCCATCCTTTTGCTTCATATGCAGGAAGGTAATCCGGGCGCATGTCAAGGATATGGCGCAATGTATCCAGTGCTTTCGGATAATTTCGAGTGTAATGGTACGCCCTGGCGAGTTCCATTTGGATGGCGAGGTTTAAGGGGTCAAGCTTGAATGCCTTTCGCAACACAGCAACTGCCCGCTCTGAATTATTTTTTACCATATACTGTATACCGGTAGCGTGCAATACTGAATTATTCAGAATAAAATTCTCATTGTCGGATTTGCTGCCGGCTAATTCAAGGTGTTCGCAGGCTGCTGACCAGTCCCAGGAGAAGAACAAGTGATATAATGCCCAGGTCGTTTGCGTGCGTACATGATTGGCATCGAGACGATGTGCGTTTAGAATTGCTTCATGGCAAGCTTTTGCAGCATCGGACGGACTGGCCTGATTGAAATACCCTTTATACGCATACGCTTTAGCCAAAGCAGGCCATGGTAAATAAAATTCCGGATCTGCTTCAATTGATTTTTTATAAAAGTGAATGGCCCGATCGATATAGCCTGCATTCATTTGCTTCCATTCATATCTGCCTTTGTGATAGTATTCATACACATCGGATTGGGCATTCGGCTCTTCATCGGGAATGGAAATACGCGTTTCATATGATTGGTGAAAACTCGCTTTCAGTTTATTGGCAATCATAGCGGCAATCTCATCCTGCAACTTGAATACGTCTGCATCTTCGCGGGTATACGTCTCACTCCAAAGGTGAAAATCATCTGCTGCATTGATGAGTTGCGCATTGATCCGGACCTTTTTTCCATGTCGGCGTACACTTCCTTCCAGGACATGATCGATCCCCATATCCTGGTGGAGTTGTCTCAGATTGACCTGTTTGTCCTTAAATGTGAAACTCGAGGTGCGGCTGGTAACGCGCAATCCTTCCAGCTCTGATAATGCATAGATAATTTGTTCGGTGATACCGTCACTGAAAAAATCATTTTCCGGATCAGTACTCAGATTAAAAAACGGGAGAACCATAACCGATTTTTCCTTGTACCCTATTTTGCCTGCGAGATCCTGTGCTTCCGGGAGACGAAGACCTTCATGCACGATCGCATGAAGACTCATGGGGGCCCGAACGTTTTTCAGTTCAAACTGTCCCAGGTCCTTTGTGCAGATTGCTGAATTATTTTTTATTTCTTCATAGACCCTTGAAGAAATGAGGATAGATCCCGGAACACAAATACGCTCGATGCGGCTCGCGATGTTGACTGTATCACCGTAGATACCATCCGGCCCCAACAGGATATCTCCAGCATTGATACCAATACGTAATGGGATCTGGGGTGCATTATTAAATTCAAGTTGCATGCTCAGGGCACATTGGACAGCATCACTTGCATGATCAAAAATGCTGAGCGTGCCATCACCATAATACTGGATGATCGTGCCATGATGGTCATGGGTCAGCCGATCGACAACTTCCTTGTGGCGTTGGCGCAGCAGGACAGCGTGCTCTTCGTTTTTTTGCATCAACGAAGTATAGCCCGATATGTCATTAAAAACTACAGTTGCCTGTCGTCGTTTCATGGCTTATTCTGGTCACGATGATACAAAGGTATAAACTCTTCATGAGGGCTTTAACGGCTCATTCACAAGTCCTAAGTATCTGCCAGGGCTGTTAAAGCTGAAATTAATCGATCAAGGTCTGATTTTACTGTATAAACATGCGGAGTTATCCTGACTCCCTGCACATTATGAAAGTCGATGGCCGTGGTGTGTATTTTATACGTATTGTGTAGGACTTCACCTAATTGGGCTGGCGTTTTACCTTCCACATTCACCACGCAAAGGGCGCAACTCCTGGATGGATCAGGGTCTGTCTCAAGTTTAATCCTGTGATTATTTTTAACTGCACTTGTCCAATAGTGCTTGAGATATTGCAAGCGGTCCTGCTTCAATTGAGGTCCAATGGAGAAATGAAAATCGATTGCCTGGCCAATGGCCTGTTCAATAGCAAAAGAGCGTGTACCCAGGGATTCAAATTTTCGGATGTCATCAGCTTCAGGGTCACTGTGGGCTAAGAGTGGATATAACATGGCAATGTGTTCCTTTTTGACATACAACATACCAGACCCAAAAGGTGCGCACAACCACTTATGAAGGCTTGTTCCAAAGTAGTCTGCTCCTAAATCAGGAATAGCAAATTGAATATGGGCAAAAGAATGGGCTCCGTCAATTACGACCTGGGCAGATTTTGCGTGCGCCAGATCGGCGATTCTGCGTGCGGGAAGTATATGGCCATTCCAATTGATGACATGAGTTATATGGACAATCTTAACACCTTTTGTGATCTGTGCATCAAAAGCATCCACGATCTCATCATTCGTCATCCGTGGCAGATCGAGGTCTACCCATTTCAAAATGATTCCATCACGATGTTCGCGCTGCTTCCAGGCATGGATCATATTAGGATAATCTAGCTTAGACAATACAACTTCATCACCCCGTTGCAACCTTAGTCCAAAAATGATGGTCTCTAAGGCTTCGCTTGCATTTCGACAGATGGATATCTCTTCCGGTGATGTACCGGCAAGATCTGCTAATCGAGTGCGAAGAGGTTCACGGCCCTGGTCAAGAATACGCCACATGTAGTATGAAGGCGCTTCATTCGACATTCGTGTGTAACGTTCATGTGCTTCCTGTACGATCAATGGCTGTGGGCTGACACCTCCATTGTTCAAATTAAGTAAACCGGGGGATGCTGAGTACATCGTTTTGATACGGTACCAAAACGTTTCATCTGTCACCAGGTCCGATGATCCGTATTGTAGCTGATATTTACGGATCCACGATCCATCAGGTTCCGCAAGAATAGGATTCGGCAGCAAAGTGGCTGCCCCAGCCGCTGTTAGTGTGGTTAAAAATGATCGTCGCTGGAATGGCTTCATAAGTATGGTACAGTTATCCTTTTGTTAAAGCTATATTTTTAATTAAAACTTAATGGCATCTTGAGCGAAATAAACCAACTCAATCATGAAAACAATCAAATTCCTCATAAGCATTTTGATGATTGTGCTGATGGCCACAGGACTTGGGGCCCAGTCTTCTTTTCTCGAAGATTATAAACTGAAATGGAAAAACGCGATGGAATACACCCTGGAATTTGGCCAGGTGATGCCCGAAGATTATTATGGTTTTACACCTACAAAAATCGAAATGACCTATGGTGAACAGCTAAAACACGTTGCAGGCAACATGGTTTGGCTTTGTTCTTCTTATCTTCAGGGCACGAAGACTACAATTGATCCGCTAAAGTCCGGAAACTCCAAACGTGAGATTCTGGCTGTGCTTGAGAGTTCATTTTTATATGCCAACAAGACAGTGGCTGCTTTAACGGAAAGTGATCTAAATGAGACTGTTGATTTTTTTGCGGGAAAAATGACCCGGCGCAGGATCTTGTTTTTATTGACCGATCATGTCACACATCATCGCGGACAATTAGTCGTATATCTCAGGATGAAGAATATTGAACCTCCGAGTTATCGGGGGTGGTAGTCGCGGATAAATGTAAGGTATTGCAAGGCATTGAATGTTGTTGTGAGTTGGAGAGACTTAATGCACCCAAAGAGAATTTATTGGTGGAGCAATAATAAGCCAGGTCAGAATCTGCCATATCAACGGACATTCGTAAGTTCACGGATTTGCCTTCCTTGCTTTTCGGACAGATGGAAGATTATGCATGCGTAAAAGACTGCGCGCATAATCGTTATCGCGATCAAGTTTTACTGAGCGCTTTGAGTACGTGTGAGATTCATTATATCGGCCAAGTTGGAATAAGGTTTCTGCAACATGGTAAAGTATCTGCGAATTATTGGGATTGAGGACATCGGCTTTTTGAAAATTCAGTAATGCTTTGTTCCAATGGGAATTTTCGTAATAGATCTTACCTAAATCCATATAGACCTCCACGTAATGGGGATTAATGGCCACTGCTTTTTCCCAAAGTTCGATTCCGTCAACATACTCGTTGGTAGCGATCAAAGTAGAACCGTATTTGTAATTGGATGTATCCGGATAGACGTTTCGATCAACAACTTTTTGCCAGGCCACTAACGCTTTGGGATAGGATTTGAGATAAAGTAAGCGATCTGCAACCCAAAATAATTCCTGATCATCCAGTGCATTTGCATACCCAATAAATTCTTCCTGCGGAACTTTTTCAGGTACAAGATCTGCCGGCCATATAGTGAAACCATCATAGTGATCAATCAGGAATTTAAACTTTAACCACCTGAATTTTCGTTCCTGTTTTTCCACAGACGCTCGTGAAAGCTTTTCATTCCGCATGACGCGCAATTGCCATTCTTTTTCCTTTTGATACAAACCGATGATTTCGAATGAATCTTTGACAAGGCTTTCTGCAAAGTCTTCAACAAATTCCTTTCGTTCGTCCCTAAAGAAATATTCATACCGGAGTGTACCGGCAGTATTCAGGTTATTCTTTTCAGCCTGGGAAAAAACAGAGTCAATTCGTGCCTCTCTTGATTCCCGTTCGGACAACCTGTTGGTCTGCGAGGATACATTGAAGGAACATCCCGTAAAGAACAGGAACATTGCCAATAAAAAAGAGGGAAAAAGGCGAGGTATATGCTGATAATATAAAGGGTTCATGTCCATCGAAATCCGGGTTTCCTCCGCCCGGTAGTCAAATTGTAACGTGACCATTGAGAGATTGTTTTCAAAAAGACAATAGAACTTTCACACTGAGGCGGGTAGAGACGCAGAAAAAAGCTCTCGCAAAGACGAAAAGTTCGCAAAGAAAATTTCACGTAGAGACGCGGAGATCGCAAAGAAATTTTTCTTACTTTCTTACGATCTTACACTCATACTCTCTATGAGTTCGCGCAAAGACGAAAAGTTCGCAAAGAAAATCTCACGCAGAGACGCAGCGACATTTTAACGAAGAGATGTAAAGAAAAAAGTGAGATCAAATGCTTCGACTTGCTGCGCTCATCCATGTGCTAAAGCTCAGCAACCATCAAAAATCAAAATCCTTTTACTTTCTTACCCTCTCACGGTTCTCACGCTCACGGTTCTCACGCTCACAATCTCACAAAAAAAAAGAGCCGGGCTCCTATACCCAGGCTCTAACTATGAAAATCTATTACCCTCTTTTTAAGAACCTCTCCTATTCGTTCTTAGCTGTGCCCTGGATGACAAAACGAAGTCTCGCCTTGTCTGTAGCGGGA
>JBBREG010000163.1:0-8470 GCA_038203125.1 Chitinophagales bacterium | reverse complement strand
GCAAAGGTAGTAGCAGGAGCAGGGTCAGTCAAGTCATCCGCAGGAACGTAAACGGCCTGTACAGAGGTGATAGATCCTCTCTTAGTGGATGTGATACGCTCTTGCATGACACCCATCTCCGTGGCAAGCGTTGGCTGGTATCCTACCGCTGATGGCATACGACCAAGAAGCGCTGATACTTCAGATCCGGCTTGTGTAAAACGGAAGATATTGTCAATAAAGAAAAGGATATCGCGGCCTCCTGCTGGATCGCTGAGGTCACCATCGCGATAGTATTCAGCTACAGTCAATCCTGATAGCGCCACACGTGCACGTGAGCCTGGAGGTTCGTTCATTTGACCGAATACAAGAGTCGCTTGTGATTTGGCAAGTTCTGTTTTATCAACTACTGATAGATCCCAGCCGCCTTCTTCCATACTGTGTTTGAACTTCTCACCGTATTTGATAACGCCTGATTCGATCATCTCACGGAGGAGGTCATTTCCTTCACGGGTACGCTCACCTACACCTGCGAATACAGAGATACCTGCGTATCCCTTGGCGATGTTATTGATGAGCTCCATGATCAATACGGTCTTGCCTACACCGGCTCCACCAAACAATCCGATTTTTCCTCCTTTGGAGTAAGGCTCGATAAGGTCGATGACTTTGATACCTGTATAGAGGATTTCTTTGCTGGTAGACAGTTCTTCGTAGGTAGGTGGTTTACGGTGGATAGGGTAGGAGCGGTCATCTTTGACGACTGGCCCGATACCGTCGATGGCTTCACCTACGACGTTAAAAAGGCGGCCTTTGATTTGTTCGCCGACTGGCATGGTGATGTTTTTGCCGGTGTCGACTACATCCATACCTCTCATGAGGCCATCGGTGCTATCCATGGCGACTGCGCGGATGCTGTCTTCGCCGAGGTGTTGCTGCACTTCAAGGATTACTTTTTCACCGGTGGGACGGGTGATCTCAAGGGCATTGAGAATTTCAGGAATCTGGCTGTTTTCGCCTGCAAAACTTACGTCCACAACGGGGCCGATGATTTGTTTGATGGTACCGACGTTCATAATAGATTGATATACTAGTAGTTATAGTCCAAAAGAGGGTTAAAATGTGGCGCAAAGATAGGAATATATCCCTGAAATGTATAGGGATTACCTGAAGATTTTCCGGGTGGACCCAAGAACTTTTTAAAGTTCGGTATATACTTACTGCTTCACAAAAGTGTGGCTCTCTGACTGCATAGTCTTCTGATCAGTGAAGATCAAATGGTACATGCCTGGGTGTATCTTATCGAGAGGCAAGGTGTATTGGAATCCCTTTTCTGGTACAAATAGTGTCTTCTTCATGATTGTACCTGCATTGGATACAAGTTGAACTAAAATTTCTTCGCTTGAACTCTTCCTGCTAAGCAAATAAATTTCCTCAGCAGCAGGGTTTGGAAAAATGCCGAAGTGATCTTCCTTTATATTAGCTTGTACATCTTCTTCAGAAGAGTTTATAAGATTACAACCGGGTACAAGACAACCGTCCTTATCTAAATGGAGTATCCATGGGAGAAGTATGTCTAGAGAATCGTCTGATACTTCTCCTGCGACAATTATATTATTTGAGGATGAAGTCTTTATATCAAAAAACTTTGCTATACCGACTCGGTTTTTGTTCCAGCCAAGCGGGATATAATGTTTCATCCATAGACTATCACCATTTAAATTAGTTTTAAATAATATGCCGCTAGGTGGATATTCGAGCAGATTCCCTTGCAATTCACCAGCCCCCACATAGCCGTCAGATACCTGTGTAATAGCAAATACATCAAAATGTGGTGCAGCCAAATACGGTATATCGTAAAAACGCGTTTGCCAAAGGAGGGTATCAAATGTTTTTGTAACTGAGAGGATGTACGGAATTTGGATAGCGCAAAATAAACACGAATCCGTGTGGAAAATGATATGATGACCTAAAATGATCCAATCCCCATTTCCATTCTTAATTACATTTTTGGCTTGAACAAGTCCATTGGAAATGGGTATGCTTGCAGGAGACCAATTAAAATCTATGATTTTACCATTAGCGGCAATATGCATAAAACTAATATTATTGGAATTTAGATTATCTGGTATTGGTCTTTTTGAATCTGAAATTAACAGATAACTGCCATCAGTATTTCGGGAGAAATATTTTGGAAAATGTTTTCTAGCTGCTGATTCAATTCTGAATTCACGGATAATATTGAATAATGTATCTAATTCAGTAATGTAAAGCCGAGTAGAATCGAGGTCCTGTTGGTAGGAGAGCAATGAAATTGTGTCAGCATGGAATATTATCTTATCTGGTGATATATTGCTATTAGGATATTCTAGATTAGGGAGAAGTTTAGATGATATTATTTCTCCAGTTTGAATATTAAATTTATATATATATGGAGTAGAATTGGAATTGATAAATCTACCTGAATATCCAAACCACACAATATTTTTCTTTTTTGCAAAATTCAGTCTTGAAGCATTAAAGGTGCTTTCATAGCTTTCATCCCTCAGAGAATATTGAACTTCCATCTGACCATCAAGCGTAAATTGTCCAAACCAAGGCTTTGCATTGGAGCCATCATATGAGGTATCATATCGGTGCCCAAAAATTATAAAGTTGGAATCCGATGGGAATAATATCCTGCAAGAGCCTTGTCCCTCAATGCTTTCAAGTTCAGGTATGATGCTAAAAAAGGTCTGCCCATGAGCAATAATTGAATATTGCAATAGGAATAAAAGTAAGTAGACTTTATTGCTCATGGACAAACCTATTATTTTATTGAATAAGGATTTTATGCGTTTCTGTTATATTTCCATCTAACGTGATGATACGTACGAAATAAAGTCCTATAGCATCAGAGGTTAAACAAATGGGATCAGTAGAAAATACTAACCCATTCTGAACAAGTCTGCCTGTCGAAGAAAAGACCTGATAAGTTGAGGGATGCCAATCCAATCCAAATGAGGTTACAGAAAAACAACCAGTTGAAGGATTGGGGCTGATTAAGAAGTTTCTATTGGCTTTTCTGCTTTTAACTCCCTTGTCTATTTGTGATGAGCGTGGAATTAAGCCATCTTCTGCTACTGGCCAGAAAATTGGTTTGTCATAGACCATGTTCAGATAGTTTCGAATTATATTGGAATAATTTCCAAATGTCAGTTGTGCAATTTCTGTAAGGGTATCTAGTTCTGATGTTGGTAGAGAGTCTATTGGCCAAAGCACCAGTTCTATTACCAAATTACTAATTTTTGAATCCCAACCATTCTTCCACTACTTTCCAGCATGGCAATATAAATTCCTTTGGGAATATAGGTGAGATTAAGCTGTTGATTTTCATCATTTAAGGAGTATGAGGTGACAACACGCCCTGTCATATCCACTAAGTGAATTCTGGGTTTCTTCAGCAATTGAAAATTATCTACAGATAAAGAAACCGCGACTTCATCCGTAGCTGGATTAGGGGACAATTGAAAAGCGAGGTATGTCACCTCAGACTCTTCTTCTGTATCGAGGAGTATATCTATATTGCACTCAGGTTGTATGGCGCATCCAATACTGTCAAGGCGGATAAGTAACATGCCATTCAAAATATTTGATCCAACTAGAAGTATGCCATTATGCTGGAATGCTATTTTACCATATATATATTGTAAATAGCCACCAACATCTTCGCCAACCCCTATGCGTTTTACCCATTTGGGATTCCCATTTGTATTATACATGATGAGATGTGCCGGTGTCACTTTACCATAAGCAGACCCATTTCCCGAAACAAGGATATTGCCCTCTTCGTCAAACGAAACCGGGCCGGGAAAATCAATCTCATCATAGTAGAATGGACCGTCAAAGTGATTATATACTTTTGACCAGATCGTATCAAGGTTCGGGCCATACATCGTGGTGCGCATGCCATGCTTTTCCCGGTTCTCCCAGGTTCCGGTAAAAGCCTGGGAGACCGCAACAATATTGCCTGATGGATGTCGCTGGAGATCAGACCACCAACCGAAATCCCAGGCTGCATGCGTACGGAGCGTCTGTCCGGTATAGCTGATGTGCCTAAGCCACTTTGGGGCGTGGAGATCAAGGAAGCCATGATTAAGACTCACTACAAAAGAGCTATCTGCGAGCACAGCGACCGGACTTAATTGTGAGTAGTATTGTATTCCAGTATCTAGGTCCAGATGATTAAGTATCTCACCACCCTGATCGATATAATAAAGTACAAGACTGGAAGAAGGATTTTCTATATCAAGCCTGCGAGCCGTTACCACGAAACTCATACTGTCGGGACCAATACCCAGACCTGCCCCATTCGCGAGTATGTCCTCTCCCGGTGTACCGAAATCCTTGTGCCATAGCAAAGCTCCGTTGTCCGCGATCCTATGTAAAGCAAACCCGACATCTCCGGACTCAGTTTTTGTATCCACCAGAACGATAAAACTCCCATCACGTAGACGTATAAGTCCCTTTTTAAAAAAGTAGATTTGGCTTGCCTCAGCGACCGGATTGTGAGCTAATCGCGTTTGCCAAAGGATATCGCCGTTTTCACCGTCAATGCGTAACAGTGCGCTCGTGTTAAGAGGTTGTATATTGGAAGGAGGTGAAGCCATAATGAATACCACTGCATCATTCCCACATTGTTCCAAACCGGCAGGGGACATAATTTCAAATGAATCCATCACATAGTGTCTATGCCAAGAGGTATCTGACTGTGCCGTAAGTAGGTTGCTCCAGGATGAAATTATTATGAGCAGTAGAAGAGTGTTGAAAACCATCCGCAATGACGGGAATAAAATAGAAGTGGACATGGTGGCCTATTGTTTAATAAAGCGTCTTACACCCAGATGACGATCTCCACGGTGAGCAGACATGATATAGACACCATGTGGAAAGGGTGATGTATCAATTGTTGTATTTACGCTGGAGGCATGCTGCATGAGCATTCTTGATCCCTGTGTATCAAATATGCTGATGATGACATGATTACCTAAATCCTCGCGTATTTCCTTCTGGTCCATGTATACTTGTAGGGCATCCGTTGTGGGGTTTGGAAATACCTCAAATGATGCATTGATTTCATCGAATGCCGTTACGGATGGCACTGAGGGTGGAGGGATGGAAAACGCCTGAGGTGTATCATCTGTTGGAAGTAGAGGGTCGAACAGGATACCATAGAAAGCACCGGCAAGGGTTTTGGCCCGGGCTGCCTGATAAGGTGAATAAAGAGCAATATCCATCAAAACAGCAGAATCAGCACTGGAAGGAAGGTTGCCATCGATCGCGTGGTCGAGATATAAAGCATGAAGCATCGAAAACTCCAAATCATAACTTGACGTAGCTGGCCAAGTACTCAAAAAATTCTTAGCCCCTATCAAATCACCGTTAGCAATGAGCAGCCCTACACGCTTTTCGCGAGCGATCCTGCCTCCATCCGCAACTAGCAAATCATCTGCCTCTTCATGTTCCTCCATAGTAACCAGAGAATCGACCAAATGATGAAGCAACGCATCTTTATAATTGATCAATGATGTTAATTGACCTTGGACACTGTCTCTAGCTGAGCTAATACCTGTCGTGTGTAGGCCCTCAAGATAACTATACCCCTGTGCCGTGAGCGCTTGTTGAGACTGGGCTAATATCTGCTGAGGGAGAGGGATGTTCTGGGCTAATATATTTCGTTTGTTGCTTTCCGACATTCCTGATGTAAGTATTTCATGTAAAACACCATCCGATAACCAAGGGCTGGCGGATACAAGTGCATTCAAGTTGGAAGTACCATTAGGGTCAGTTTGAATACTGCTATAGAGATTGGATGCATCACCGGTGTTGATAATATTTTTGTATTGTGTGATCTGAGGATAGATGCTGTCAAGACACATCAGTGATTTGCATTCTCCTTCTATCAAAAGTATCGGGCGGGGTGCAATATCAGGGCAGTTTAATGTGGTAGTACCAAAAAGTTGTTTGTTTGAAAAATTATATGGTGACGTAAATATATTAGCGCAAGTGCCACTCAAAGGGCGACGAGGGATATATTTAGAGCCCCATATCGGAGGCATAACATTTGGTACTGGACATATCCCTGGTGAGTGAACATATGCGAAAGGCAAGGTAAGTGGTCCATTTGGGTTAAATGGATTGGGAGTATGTATTTCAGCACTATGAGTTGCTGTAGAATAATCCGTGAACTCATTGTAAACCGCATTAAGAAACGGAGTCGAACCTATATGTTGATCAGGAAGTCTTCCGGGTATTTGTACCTGGTTCGCATCATATTGTACAACTTTAACATCATATTTGCTCCGGAATACATTGTCATGAAAAAGTGTTTTTTGATTATTCCCATGTACGAGTATGCCATCCCTGATCAACGTGGAAGTGGTGCCTGTCCACTCATTGCATCGAATTAGATTTCTCCTCCCTTCACCTGTCTGAGTGAGGGCAATACCAATGCTCATAGCAGGATTATTGCTTGAATTGTTATTTTGGAGTTCATTATACTCAATAATGGTGCCGGATGGGCCTTCCACATAAATACCAATAGGTGATGCGCGAATGAGGTTGTGATCTATTTCTGTAAGGTCATATGATAAGACTGAAATAGGATAATCACAATTCTCGAAGATATTGATATTCGTTTTATCGCCAATTTCGGTGAGCAGACCCAGACCGGGAGTGCTAGACCCGATATAGATTCCGCGTTGACTTCGTTGAAATAAGCTTCCTTCGATAGTAAAGTCGGCATTTAGTACCGTGATACCGGAATTGAGATTGAGAAAATCACAATCTATAAATGTCAGGCCTTTTACCTGCCAAGAACTCAGCCCATTAAAATTTGTTTTAAGTGGAAAAGGCAAAGATGTATTGAGGTAAGTTTGAGCGAATCGAGTATTAATAAACTGACTACTATTACGAATTGGAAAATGAGAGATGTATTCTACCCCTTTCCAGCAATCTCGGAACTCCGCGTTGTCAGAAGAGATTAATCCTCCAAAATGTTCAAGTTGTACTTCCCAGGCTGTACCGCGTTGTTGAGGGAAAATACCAATTCTGGCATGCTCGATTATGGCACCGTTTTTAAATATAACTACTCCTGGGTCTGTGACTTCCAATGGAAATGACTCGCTGAGCATAGCTGTCGAAGTAGATACGGTAGTATTACCCCATACTTCAATTCCTAGCCATCGAGGAAATTCTAAGGTTTCATTACCATCGCAATCATTTGAAGTTGGCCCTTTAGATGTAATTAGGCCTCCATCTACAATGAGGCGAGCACCTCGTTTGACTATTATTCTGGCATCTTTAGCCATAACTAGCCTACATGTTATTGTCAGTGATGCACCAGTCTGAATATGTACATCATTCTGCATAATGCGTGCTAGATCCCATTCCACACCTTGCTGGTCAATAACAACTGGGGTTTGCTGAACCTCAAGTTTTAAGAATTTTGATGAGCCTTCGATTTGCGTAAGTCGCCTGTGCATGGTTGCCATTTGTAAGGGAGATATGTAATCACCATATTTAGAATAACTCATCATATTATTCCCACATGTGCAATCCATGTCCCTATTGCTACAGAATTTACCACCATTCTGACAATTTTGATATTCAGATTGACACATATCCGCAAGTAACCCTCCGCAGTAAGAGTGGCTAAGTCCAAATGTATGTCCGATCTCATGGCCTAATAGGTTTCCTGCACCCCATGGGTTAGCATTACCCTGTTGGTATTCTTCATACCAATTAAACATGCTTACAAAAGTAGGAAAAGCAATTCCGGAGGCAGTATTCAAAGGTGGCTGACAGAAGAAAATATTGAGAATTTCATCTCCGCATGTTGCATAGTTATTAAAATTGTATGTATTGCCTTCCGTTCCATTTCCATTGACATACCCAGTCTCGTCTTGATGATAATAGATTCTATTATCTAATTCAAACTGGATATTTGAATCACGGGTATGACTAAGTTCTATATAATCGCAATCACACCATTGTTCCTGGCCTTCCGCATAAAGCGTATTGAGCCGATCAAACATGGCGTTTAGAAAGTCAACATCAGCTTGATTGTTTTCGTCAAAATTACCTTTAGGATTAGGTGATTCGCGTTGCATAATATGGAATGCAAGTTTTACAGTCAAAACAGGAGTCGATTCGCTTGGGATAAAATCAGCCAGATCGCTACAACTTGTTGGAAAAGCCAAAGGCTCAACTTCAGGTGTATAACAGGTTATACCTCCTTCTACTTGAGCTTGAAGGTTATTCATGAAAATTGTCAAAACCAAAAGAATCAGGAAATTCTTGTGACTTAACAATATTTGTTGCAGTGAAAACGAATAGCAAAAGGAATATTTTACCAATTGCTTTGTTTGACAGACCGATAAAGCAAAGTCGGTGAGTCGGTGAGTCGAACTTGCTGGGGATTGTGGTCCCGGGGTAAATGGTTTCATGACTT
>JBBREG010000162.1:0-8567 GCA_038203125.1 Chitinophagales bacterium | reverse complement strand
TCAGGGGGTTATCCATTTTATATGATCACGATCTAAGTACATGACAAAAAATTCATCCATTTATGCATTCGCCTGAAATTCAGCGTGTGAATCGAAAGTATGAATTCATCCAAGCCTCCTCTGAATATACATTTTGCTGGTCGCCCATGTTTCTTTTTCTTGAAGATTCACGGTCGATTTTTTTTAACCCACGTGCCTATTCGAATCATCCATACATAGGCGATCGCCAGGATACTCATCAAATTGTTTAATCGTTCTCGATCGGTCACATGTGTACATTCCAATTGAAATCCTTTCGACTTCATATCCTTGAACATATTTTCGATATACCATCGTTCAGCATATCGTTTTATACTCATTCCGGGATGGATAAAGGTGCATACCATCAGCCTTTCCATCTTTTGTGTTTTCGAATTGATTATACGTTGTCCTTGGAGGTATACCTTATTGCTTCCCAGCATGACTTGGTGATGAATCGTGATAGGTATATCAATGATCGCTTTTCTAAACAATCGGCTCACCCGAATTAAATACCCCTTGTTGTTCAACTTCATGTTGGCCATGATCCTAATATCGAAAGGGATTTCATATGCGATGAGAAACTCAATTCACTTATCTCCAATAAACTCACGATTTGCCAACAGGTTGTGAATGACTCCCTGTCCAAACATGGATAACAATCGATTCAATAGCTCGATTCGTTTTTCTTCGTTGCTATTCCCCTTCTTTAGGCAAAAGCATCCAAAGCACCGTATACTCCACCCATTCCCCAAAACGCTCAGCATGAGAAAGTTGATTTTTTCTTTACCAAACTCCCAATTTGTTCTATCCATGATCAGCGTATACGGAACTTTGATGCCGACTAATCGAAGCAAAAACGGAGCTAACAACTTTGGATCTAAACGGATATCATAAATGAATCTTTGTATCCGGCGATACGTGCTATCGGGTAGGGCGTCACTCTTCATTCCAGCAGCTACTTTCACGAGATTGACGGATCTGGCTGAACTCATGGCCTGTATCAACTCTACCAGGGTCTTTAGTCTGGCGAGGTTAAAACCTTCAAAAAATGTGCGGAAAATGTCAATGAACTTGGTATCTTGTATGATAGGTGACATAAGTTGTGGATTTTAATCTAAATGATTGATTGTCAATCCAAAATATATGGCGATTTTATTTTATGTCATGCACCTAGACGACGCATATAATTAAATTGAAAAGCATAAATATCACATTTACAGTGTATATTGGAACCCGTGGTGGGAAAAGAAACAATTTCCCCGTTGACTCTGAAGGAGTCACATTACCACACAGAGATGCAGCCCAGAAATAGAGTCTGAAAGCCATAAAATGTATTTCGACGAAATACATTTTATACAATGCATTTCGTAGAAATACATTTTCACTTATTCCCTAAGCTCAAAAAAAATGCAGGCTTGTCAACCTGCATTTTACTATAAACCTCTTTGAAGTAACCAACAGAAGCCAACTGGCGGTTTCTGTTTACTCAATGATAATTTTCCTTTGGTAGGTTGATTCCTCACCAGAAAGGCGAATCATGTATATTCCTGATGGCAGTGCAGTCAGATCCAATTCCTTCGTGTCAGCAGTTCCAGATTTGGCTGCCGTATAGACTACCTCACCACGGAGGCTGAATACATCGACGCTGAAGTTTTGCCCTACGATGGATTTGTCAAGTAAGACATATACTGTACCATGGGATGGATTTGGATATACATTCATCACTGCAAGACCGAGGCCCTCATTAACAGAAGTTGTTGCCTGAACAATAATGCGTCCTTTCATGCCGCCGCCTGCATGAGGCTGGCATACATAAAAATTAGTACCTACTTCCAGATCTGCCGGCAATACTGTACCCCCGCCAAATCCAAGTGCGAATCCACCGGCTAACGGCGCAGTGCCATTACTATTCCAGGTTGCTTCGCTCACTTCTACTGCATTGTGGATGCCATCTATGCTGAACACCACTGTATCCCCTTCAAAGATGGTCAGTGTAACTGGAGAATAGGCAAAGCCATTCGTTTCGATCGTCCAGGTGGTGGCAAACGTGGTGAATGCAGAGATGAAAAAAAGAAAAGAAAGTGTAATTGTTTTCATATAAAAATTGCTTTTAAGGTTAGTAAAATGAATACGATACCAGTACTAAAGAGGGAAAATTATCGCGAGGACCAATCAGGTCAACAGATTGTTTTTGCTGACTGGTCCCGGGGTAGTATATCCTTCCGCATATTCCACACCAATCAACCGACCCATCTCACGAGCCCTTGCTTTGAGAAATTCAAAAAAATCCAGGCCCGATATAGGGGTATGCGGTTCCGGAGACAACGGGTCATAAAACTGTGATTTGAAGGCCATCACAGCTTCAATCTTCTGATCCATGTAAGGTGTTATATCTACACAGATATCGGGTGCAATATAGTGGTCCTGGATCATGTGATAGACCTGCCGGGGACGCCAGGCAGCGAGCAGGGCACCTTTTTCTTCCATTTCAATTTTTGGGAGACCGGAAAGGAAGCACGATTCGGAGACCAACTGTGAAGCGCGGCCATGATCCGGGTGACGATCGCGAATGGCATTGGTGATGACAATCGAAGGCTGATGTCTTCTGATCGAACGGATGATGGGTAATTTACTGGACTCACTCAGATCAAAAAAACCATCACGTAATCCAAGATTTTCCCGAAAAGCAATCTTCATAATGGTAGTGGCTTTCGCTGCTTCTTCAGCTCGCAATGCAGCATTTCCTCTAGTCCCCAATTCACCAGCAGTCAGATCGACAACGCCAATAGTGGCACCCGAAGCATAATGACTGAAAATGGTGCCTGCACTGCAGAGCTCCACATCATCGGGATGCGCGGTGATAAAAAGGATGTCCACTTTCATGCTCACAATATCCGACTATATATTTTACCAGCGTATGATGGCGGCACCCCATGTAAATCCACTACCAAAAGCGGCGAGGCAAACGATATCTCCTTTTTTTACTTTTCCGGCTTCATATGCTTCACTCAGTGCGATGGGAATGGAAGCTGCGGTCGTGTTACCATATTTCTGAATATTATTCCACACCTGGTCATCACGCAGTCCCATAGTCTTTTGCACAAAGTGGCTGATGCGCAGATTGGCCTGGTGACAGATCAATAAATCGATATCTGATTTTTGCAATCCCGATTTCGTCAGCACTTCCTGGATGACTTCAGGAAACTTAGCGACAGCGTGTTTGAATACAAGTTGTCCATTCATGTTTGGAAAAAACATACCATCCGTCATCATTTTGGGGCTGATGAATGTCTGACCGTATTCAGCATGTTCATAGCCAAAGATGGCAGGATCTTCAGCATGGGCTCCACTATGTGATCCCGGATTGATCATGGCGAGCTCTTCGGCATATTCACCGTCGGCATGTAAGGCGGTGGCGAGAATACCACGATCTGCTTCTTCTGTTGCGCATACGATAACTGCACCTGCACCGTCACCAAAAATGACAGTTACATTTCTGCCCTGCGTTGAAAAATCAAGACCCATCGAATGTACTTCGGCGCCGACCAACAGAATGTTTTTATATAATCCACTTCGAATGAATGCATCTGCTACCGTGAGACCATATACAAAACCACTGCACTGGTTGCGTACATCGAGTGCGGGAATTTCTTTTTTATTGATGCCCAATTGACGCTGGAGTAACACGCCACAACCGGGGAAATAATAATCGGAGCTGAGGGTAGCAAAAATGATACAATCAATTTCATCTGCTGCCATGCCGGCATCCTTCAGGGCTTTTTCTGCAGCGCGCGTACCAAGAACTGAGGGAGGTTGTTTATGACGGGTGGCGTACCTCCGTTCTTTGATGCCGGTACGTTCCTGGATCCATTCATCAGTAGTATCCATGTGGCGCTGGAGGTCCGCGTTGGTGACTGTATTATCGGGGACGTAGAATCCGATTCCTTTGATGTGGGCTGAAGGCATTTTGGTAGGTGCGATTGATGTGGTAAATGAGTGGAATCAAGATATAAAATTATGGAGAAGCATTTAGCCTGGGTTGTAAAATGGTGGTAAAGGAATGGGCAAAAGGGGGGTAAAAGGGATGATAATGATGAGGAGATTTTAAGCTTGAAAAAGCTCTTTTGGAATAAAATGTGAATATACTACAGTATTAAAAATTTATGTAATATATATAGGTCTTTTTTACAATGTTTTACATTTAAAAATCAACCTTTTAAAACGCTCAAATTTCGCCCCTTTTTAACCCCTTTTTAAACTCATTGTGGCGCACCCAAAAACCTCCCAATGATGACCCTACCCAAATCTCGTAGTGATCAGATTCAAGAAATGCAATCGTGTTGATACGTCCCTATTCACCACTACTTTCTACTTGAACAGCGCCAAAAAAACCCAATCGGCAACCGGTAGATTACCGTGTGGCTAGTACGATTGATTGTGTTTCGCATAATTTCAAAACTGCTTTTTTTGGAAAGGCGCCCATAGGGTAGTGTGATAGCTGAATATCGGGGAACGAGAAGAAGATAGAGTAAGCCTTAAAACAATGTAGCGCTATACACTAAATGACTGAAATAACTGACAGTCCTGAACAAAGCAGCTCAATGGACTTCCTGTCATATATTTTCCGCGATACGTTTGGCTATTGTAGTAAAGGCTTCGCGCGACGTGGTTGGAGTGATTTTAACTTTGAGGTTGAAGACTTTCCCTCCTTTGCGGATCATAGTAAAATAAAAAGCATTGCCATCGCCGTGAAAATATCCCTCATCACCCATGCCCTGCAGGTCTTTATATCCCGGGTGATTTTCATTGGAGGCCTTGATAAATCCATACTTCGTCAACGCATCCGTTTCACGGCTGTATTCTTCAATCATGAAATAGACGATGCCGGTCTTATCACCATTGGACTTTCCTGAGTACGAACTTTTATAAGCACTAATATTGGATTGATTGCTCATGGTGCTATCTGTGATGGTAGCTTTTTCACCTAATATCTTTTCCGCATCGGAAAGTGTAAATAAACCAACCAGCGATTTTGTCTGGTTTATAACCTGGGCGTGTGTGGATTTTGCTTCTGGTGGAGTAGAGGTTCTGTTATTTGATTCAGATTCGGGTTTGTTGGAATTGGAGCATGCGAAGAAGAGGATGATGATGAAATGAACGAAGTTGTAAAGGATGCGCATGGGTTTTTATTTGAGAGCGTGAAGGTAAAAAGCATGGCTGGGTAAAGGGCAAATCTTAGTTAAGATCTTGATTTACCCAATAAATGACTGCATTTACGTCATTTCATTTTAATAATGCGAGCCCTTTATCCAGACATAAAAATGGTCCAGATCGAGACACAGCTGTGTTGTCAGGGGAAGCTTGAAAACAATACTTCAGAGAATCCATAAGGTGAATCATATGCACATGAATTTGAAAAATGACCGAGGGATCGAGGTGAAGAAAAAGGAATTTTCGAGGTGTTCCCTTAATTTTGTTTAGCTTGTAAGTCATCCTGCCCACCATTCCCAATCTTGGGACTCTGAAAGTCTTAAAAAATATAAATATGAAATACGCCGCATTCATGCTCGTCTGTTCATTCCTGGTCTTGATGCCAGATGCTAATGCTCAGAATGTTGGGATTGGGACCACTGGTCCGTCCAGCAAATTGCATGTCGTGGGTAATTTTCTTGTAAATGTACCGTACACATCGACTAATACCCCACCCACGCCAAGCCAAACGAAAACGATGGTTAACAATGTCACATTGTATTTATTCCCATCTGATTCAACAGGACGTATCTATGATCCAGGCGGACCTACGGGTGACTACATAAGTAATCTCAATGCCTATGTTTATGTATATGGCGGCAGCAACATAGGTTACGAGGTGAAGCTCGAAGAAATTGCACTAAACACAGGTGATTCACTCATCATAAAAGAAAACAATTCAACTAACGATATTTTATTGGCAGTGGGAAATGGTTACACTACACCGGGAACCTGGGTTTTTAACACCAATGGCCTATTTATAATATTTAAAAGTAACGGCGATGGAAATAACGCAAGTGGTTTCAATCTTTTACTTCGCCGTCTTTATGATAATGCATCTTCACTACCCTTGCTTTCAGGTATTGTTGGAACGACAATGTTTTTTGATGTGAAGACGGGTTCTCTTCGTTCCGGCACCGTTACAAATACAACCCGGGGCCTAAACTCAGTTGGACTTGGGACAGAAATAGAAGCCAGTGGCGATTGGTCCTTTGCGACAGGAACGTTTACGGATGCAAGTGGATTTGGATCTACGGCATTAGGATTTAATACCACCGCCAGTGGATATAATGCGACATCCTTTGGCGAAAGCACAACCGCTAGTGGAGAGAACTCGACATCTTTTGGAGTAAACACCATCGCAAATGGACAGACCTCGACATCCTTTGGTGGAAATACCATCGCCAGCGGAAGTTTTTCCACAGCATTTGGAAGGTATACCACAGCCGGAAGTATTTATAGTACCGCTATGGGTTTTAAAAATGAAGCCCTCGCAGATTATTCGACAGTAATAGGTACCAGAATGAAAGTGGGTACAGCTGCTTATGGTGCCTTGGGAATCGGGGATCTTGAATTGAGTGAAGCTCCCGGTGACATCACTAATGTTCTTTTTCCAAATGAATTTGTAGCTCGCTTTAGAGGCGGATATTATTTTATGACGACTTCAAATGCTCCTGGTGGAAGTCAAAGCAATCGACTTGGTGTTCAATGTGGTGCAGGGCAAAATTCATGGAGTGCGATTAGTGATATACGTCGTAAAGAAAATTTCATGGAAGTTGATGGTGAGGCTTTTCTGCAAAAAATTGCAACGATGCCGCAGTATACCTGGAATTATAAAGGCCAGTCCGCTGCTACCTTTCGTCACTACGGCCCGATGGCCCAGGATATCAACGCGGCTTTTGGAAAGGATGCATTGGGTGCCATCGGGTGCGATACACTGATCAACCAGCAGGATCTCCTGGGTATTCAGTTTATTGCTATTCAGGCCCTGGAAAAAAGAACAACAGAGCTCCAGGCGCAAGTAGATAGCCTGATGATTCTGTTGCATGAATCGGATCAGCAAAATGCTTCTATTGTAACGGGCATCAAAGGAAAGCAGGTAAGACCGAAAGTGAAGTAATCCGGATTATCCTGCTTTTCAGGTTTTCAATTTGGAAACTTAAGATTACGTATAACTATGGAATCATGGCGGTTTGGCGTCTATTTAAATCAAAGAAAGAGTATAGGTCAGCCCTGGATCGAATCGAAGAGCTGATAGATGCTATTCGGACAGATATGAATCAAAATGAACTGATGCTGATTTCACTGCTGGTGGAGGAATATGAAGAAAAATTCCATCCGATGCCAGATGCTGCACCTCAGGATGTGATCCGGTTTGTTATGCAAATGAAAGGATTGAAGGAGCAGGATGTAATTCCAATTCTTGGAAGTAAAAGTAATGTCTCTAAGATTTTAAGCGGTGCTGCTAAACTTCAACTTGAAATGCTTGATCCATTACGCTCTTTCCTGGGGATTCCTGTTGAAGCTTTGATTCCATCAACACCTCCGTTAGATAATAAGGCAAAATTTAGTCGTCAGAAAAGTGATTCCTGTGCTACTGAGTCAAAACGAGATTATAGTAAAAAGAAAGCAAGTTCTAAATAAGTGACTGGGAATTGTGGAAAACAGCAATCGTTCTTAGACTTATTTGCTGGAGAGTGTGAATGAAAGTGCGGGTGAGAGTTATGGAGAGAGATGGTAGTCAATCATCATACCAAGATGTGATATCGGAAAGTTGTTCTTGATTTCACGCAGTAAGCTGTATCTTTTCTGGTATCAATCATTAAAATTTACAAGTCATGGAAAAGAAAGCATTCACCTTCAGGATGTATATCGTTGAACAAAAAGTTGTATGCTACGAAAAGGAATTCAAATCAGTTTCTTCGGAAGCGGCGCTTCGTAAACTAAAGAAAGATTATCAAGATCATGGGGTCTACTATCAATGGGACGAGAAAAGCCAGGACGACATTTTCGGTATTGATAACGAAGAATACTGCATTGTAGAAAATGGAAAAGAATCTCGTCTTGAAATTCAGATGTGATCGTATATTGTTTCAATCTTTAGTTGCCTCATAGCAGAAAAGTCCTTCTATAGAACAAAAATAAAACAACTAGGTAGAGACATTATCGTCCATTTGAGTTAACCATTTACAAATTTACCTAATTGTGAGAAATTTATTGTGAATCTTGGTATGCCTCCTCCGAGCTTCTTAGATATTTAAACTAAACGATATCGAGTCCACAATAGACATATTGATTTCGAATACTTTGAATCCAATATTTTGATCGATCTTAGTGGATGATGTTAAACTATTATTATGGCACTTCAATAGAAGATTTTCTGAGTGATAGTGAGCTTATCCTGGGTAAAATCACTCTTACTAATCAATTCGACCAGGCATATACGCAAAATCGGTCTTGGGAAGCTCAGATTCCAATCATGAAATTGGCCTTGAGGGGACATGTAGGGAGGATCT
>JBBREG010000161.1:0-8608 GCA_038203125.1 Chitinophagales bacterium | reverse complement strand
GATACTCTTGCTTTTACGCCTAATGGAGACGGAAGAAAACCGGATGTTCTCACCTTTACTTATATCGGACGTCTATTGTATGATAAAGGCGTAAGTGAATTTATCGAAGCAGCACAAAAAGTCAGACAACAAAATGATCATGTCCAGTTTTGGCTGGTAGGTGATATTGATAAAGAAAATCCATCCTCCATCCGAAATGAAGACTTAATGAAATGGATCCGGGATCCCAATATTCATTATCATGGTTCGACCGAAAATATCCGCAAGTACATTGAACGATCGGATTGCATCGTACTCCCATCATATCGTGAAGGCATGCCACGTGTGATCATGGAAGCCATGGCCATGGAACGTGCAGTTATTACAACGGACACAGCCGGTTGCCGGGAAACCGTTGATGAAAAAATAAATGGATACCTCGTTCCTGTGAAAGATTCCTCTGCATTAGCGCGAGCGATGAATGAGTTTATACAACTTGATAAACCATCCCAAATTCGTATGGGGCAAGCCGGACGTATCAAAGTGTTGAAAGAGTTTGACGACAGAATTATTGCGGATGAACTCTATTCCGCCATTAATGAAATTCTTGGCAATTAAATTCTAACATTCCACTGTAGGTGAAACCTCGTTTTCTATTTTTTCTCTACTACTATCCCCCTATGCCCGGCACTCCTGCGAGGCGTAATTTTCAAATCTCCAACACGCTATCCAGCGTAGCAGATTTTTCAAAAGTTTTCACAGCGACTGTTCAATCCCACCCGCAAAAATCCTCCGACACAAACATCGTTGAAACGCTGCCAACATACGATTATCGTTTTTTCCTGCGAAAGAAAACCAAGGACGGTGCGTTACCTGAAGAAAAGAAAAAGGGATGGTGGATGCAGATGGGCATAAAATTCATCAACACATTTCCTTTTAATCTTGTGATTGGAGAAGGAGGCGTGATCTATCTGAATACATTGATCCGAAATGCCGCTAAAGAAATTGCTGATCAAAAAATCACGCACATCTATTCGTCCTATCGACCATTCGCAGATCATTACGCTGCATATAAACTCAAAAAAAGATTTCCGCATATCATCTGGATAGCAGATTTCAGGGACCTCATCATTGACCCACACTATAATCACATCTTTTTTAAAAACAGGCACCATCGTTACTTTAAACGAATGTTCTCCCGTGCAGACTTCCTGACGACAGTCTCAGATGGCCTGGCCAAAAAACTGAAGCGCTATCATGACGAAGTATTGACCGTTCGAAATGGAATCAACCATGTTCCGGATCAATTTCCGGAAACCCATTGTAAATATTTTAAAATCGCGTATACCGGTTCCATGTTCCTGGATAAACGGAATGCAGAACCTTTGTTTGTTGCCATCCGCCAATTGATTGGTAAAAAATTAATGACAGAAGATCATGTGCGGATTATCTATGCTGGTAAAGACAGTCATGTATGGCAGGAACTTGCTTCCCGGCTGCAACTGGACAATGTACTTGTAGACAAAGGAATTCTAACTCCAAACGAAACCGCCTCTATTCAAAAAGAAGCCTGCATCAATGTGTTACTGACCATTTCATCTAAAGAACTCCAGGGAGTACTTACAGGCAAAATGATTGAATATTTTGAGTCCGGAAGCCCTGTATTGGGCATCATCGTTGGGCAGAATGACCCCGAACTCAAATCTATCTTTACTGAAATAGAAATCGGCGATACATTTTCGGATCAGGAAGTCGACCTGCCTGCAATCACAGATTTCATATATAAAGAATACATCCACTGGAAAAATACAGGTAAGAATCGTAAGCCCGTCAATCTGAAAATACTAAAAGAAAAGTACTCCGTGGAAGCAACGATGAAACCATTATTGGATAAAATAATTGCCTGACGTGCCGACAGAAATGAACACCCTCATCATTTGAAATTCGAAATACTAAACACCGATCCCCAAACCCGCGCACGTGCCGGCTCATTACAACTTCCACACGGCAACATTGAAACCCCCATCTTCATGCCCGTTGGAACTGCCGGTACCGTAAAAGCAGTACATCAGCAGGAACTAAAAGATGCAATAGGGGCACAGATCATTTTGGGAAATACGTATCACCTCTATCTCCGTCCCGGGATGGAAGTGATCCAGGCTGCAGGGGGATTGCATAAATTTAATAATTGGGATCTCCCCTTATTGACAGACAGTGGTGGTTACCAGGTCTACTCCCTGAGTCAGCAGCGCAAGATCAAAGAAGAAGGTGTGAAATTCAGTTCGCACATCGATGGGTCCAAACATATTTTCTCTCCGGAATCTGTCATGGATATTCAGCGTAAGATTGGTGCGGACATCATCATGGCTTTTGATGAATGTACTCCCTATCCGTGCGATGAAAAATATGCGACACGATCCATGCATATGACGCATCGGTGGCTTGATCGTTGTATTGCACGGCATAAAGAAACGGATGGATTATATGGTTATGATCAGGTACTCGCTCCCATTGTACAGGGTAGCACGTATCCGCATCTCAGAAAGTTATCCGCGGAATATATTGCATCCACTGACATGCCCATCAATGCGATCGGTGGCCTGTCTGTTGGTGAGCCTCATGAAGACATGTATGCCATGACATCGTTGGTGACAGATATTCTTCCCACAGAAAAACCCCGCTACCTCATGGGTGTCGGCACACCCGCGAATATCCTTGAATGTATTTCACTCGGCATTGATATGTTTGATTGTGTGTTACCTACGCGCAATGCACGACATGGATTATTGTATACATCCCGCGGAGTCGTACATATCCGTAATGAGAAATGGAAACATTGTTTCGATCCCATCGACCCGGATTCCACAGCTGCCACGAGTCGTAATCACACGCTCGCGTATCTCCGCCATCTCGTCATCTCGGGCGAGGCTCTCGGCGCGATGATCTCTTCTCTCCAAAATCTTGCCTTCTATCTCCAGCTCGTCAAAAATGCACGCAAGCATATCCTCGACGGAACCTTCTCCACCTGGAAAGCTTCCATTCTTCCCACCCTCACACAACCCGCGTAATCCGCGAATCGTCAACCGCGAATCGTAAATCACGCATTCAATTGTGATTTCATTCCGCTGAAAAGCAAATCTTAATACATCTTAACTGATCTTATTTGCTGCATCCAAAATCCAAAATCAAAAATCTAAAATTGGACTGACTCCTGCATCCAAAATCCAAAATTGACTGACTCCTGCATCTAAAATCCAAAATCCAAAATCAAAATTCACTGACCCCGGCATCTACTTTAACAATAGTTTATAACCCTCTTAATGTATTTACCAGGGGACTTTGCGTTATTTACAGTATGCGACTTGTGCTCATATTCACCTTCTGCTTGACGTCCATATTCCTGTCCGCTCAATCTGCTCAGTCGATTGAGTACTCGACAGCAGGCAAATTCCATTGGGGGATGTTCAAAGGAAAGATCAATCAACGGCACCTCGCGGAAATGGGCGAAAATACCGGTGCAGTCACTGTTTCTTCCCTGAGTTATAAGACCTTAAAGTTTGATGGACGCACCGCTGTCATCAGCATTACTGCCGAATTCCATCCCACAGAATCCTGGACCCGGTACCCAAAACTTACCAATTCAAAGGTTGCCCTCGAACACGAAAAGCGGCATTTTGACATCTGTGAAATCTATGCCCGCAAACTTCGGCAGCTTGTCAGTGAAGCTGCTTTCAACCGCCATAGCTTTAACGACGAATTAAACCTCCTTTTCAAAAAAGTCACTGCTGAGCAGCGCGGCATTCAGGCACTTTACGATGAAGAGACCGATCACTCGATCGATGAAGACCGCCAGGTCGTCTGGAATCGCAAGATTGATGCCCAACTCAATGAGTTGGCTAATTATGCTAAAACAATCGTTACCATTAAAGTCAACTAAATTTTATTGTTTTTTGGATTTACTGTGAAATAGGCTACTTACCTATTGTTGCTGGTTCGAGTTTTTAAATATTCAGCAATTGTAATGTATTCCTCCTGGGTTTCACGAATCGTGGCATCATAAAGTTTGACGTCTTCAATGTCTTCCAATTCCTCAAGCAGAGCCTCGAATTCTTGCATGGAAATGATGACAGAAACTTTCTTTCCTTGAGCATCGGTAATGAACTGGGGATGTATCGCAGGCATATCGATCTTTTTATAAAGATAAGAATCGAAAGTCAATCCACCCACAGCACTCTCCAATCTTTGAGTATAATTCAATTCCAAAACAATGCACAAGGGAAACTCCTTGTACGTTCAGGTGTCAGAGAATTATAACCTCACATCACATTTAATCGGGAGGACTCCGTAGATAGTGAAATGAAGCATTCGGTATTTCTCTAAATTTTCCCGGCATAATAAATCGGCACATACACCAACTTCTGGATGGGTAAAGTAGAATATGCCTGCGAAGACAATACGTACCCTAATGGGATTGTAGGATATTCTGAAAGAATTTGATGGAGACTTTTCAGTTTGCCGGAAGCGCCACTTTTAACCTCAATGGGTTTCATAACTCCCAGATCAGCAACGAGGTAATCGATCTCAGCCGTACTGCTGTGCGCATCACGAGCCCAATAATATACATTTCCATTTTTCGCGGCGATTAATTCCTGGCCTACAAATTGTTCGGCAATAGATCCTTTGAAAAGGGAATGATAATCGGGCGAATAACTCGCCTCCATCCCTTTTAAAGCTGTTAAAAGACCAATGTCAATAAAAACAGCTTTAAATTTTTTTGAATTAACACGACCACTTAAGGGCAAAGCCAATGGAGCTACTGCCTGAATTTTATGGATGACCTTAGCTGTTGTTAGCAGATCAAAAGCTTTTTTATTAGTAGGCCCGGTGAAACTCGAGGATAATTTGGTGTAACTGATTTGCTGCCCAACGCTTTGTGCAGTTGCTGCAAATACATCCTGAAGACATTGTGTATTGACGTGTGGTGTATATTTTAAAAAATCCTGTCTGAATGTCGCCAGCAACTCTTGTTGTGTGGATCTGACCTGATTGAAACTTCCGTTCTCTGCATATAGTGCAACGCATGCGGGCATACCCCCTACGATAAAATAGATCCGTAAATATTCGAGTAACTGATTATGAATGGTTTCACTGACCGTGGAAGGACTAGCATTTAGTAATTCACCCATCGCAACCTGATCATTTGCCTCAAGAAATTCGCGGAAAGTCATCGGATACATATCAAGCAACTGCACCCGGCCAACCGGAAACGGCATTTCCTTAAGCGCAAATTCCAGTAAGGATCCGGCACTGATGACGTGTAGATCAGGTAACTGCTCATAGAAGTAACGCAATGCCATGATCGCTTTCGGACAAGCCTGAATTTCATCAAAAAATAATAGGCTTTGACCGGGGATGATCCTTCGGTTCGTGAGGATTTCAAACTCAGCTAATATCCTTTTTGCGTCCAGATTCAGATCAAATAATCGGTGCCAGTCAGGCCGTTGTTCCAGGTTGATTATATGTATCCCTCCCTGAAATAGTGTGCCCAACTCATGAATAGACCATGACTTGCCTACTTGCCTCGCTCCCCTGACAATCAAGGGTTTACGTTGTGAAGAGATTTTCCATTCTACCAGTTGAATATCAATTTCTCGTTTCATAATTCAGAATTACTATGTTAAATCTAAATATTAAATTTAGAATTACAGCCATAAAACTAAAAAACTATATATTACGATCTTTCGCTAAGATCTAGATTTCCCATACCAAAAACCCCAATTTTCGCTCGAAACCTCATTAAACCACCCTTTTTTCTACCTTTGGGCCCTCATTTAAGCCTGGATAGCAGGCTAGGAATCAATCCCCGGGTCGAATCCAAAATCCAAAAATTAGAAATCCAAAATCAGAAATCCAAAATCAGAGTATGGCTGACAATAAAGTAATCTTCTCCATGGAAGGGGTCTCCAAAATCTACCCTCCCAGCAAACAAGTCCTCAAGAACATCTGGCTTTCCTTCTTCTATGGAGCCAAAATCGGCGTCCTGGGCCTCAACGGATCAGGTAAATCAAGCCTCCTACGCATCATCGCAGGCAAAGACCCCAACCACGTCGGCAAGGTCTGGTTTGACGGCGATTATAAGATCGGCCTCCTCGAACAGGAACCCATACTTGATGAATCCAAGACCGTTCGTCAGATTGTGGAAGAGGGTGTCCAGCCCATCGTTGACCTCCTCAACGAATACGAAGCGATCAACCTCAAGCTCGCCGAACCCATGGATGATGACGAGATGATGAAGACCATCGAACGCCAGGGCGAACTGATGGAAAAACTTGATCACTTCAACGCATGGGAACTCGATTATAAACTATCGACGGCAATGGAATCCCTACGCTGTCCACCAGAGGAGACACTAATCGGAGTGCTGTCAGGAGGAGAAAGAAGAAGAGTTGCATTGTGCAGACTTCTACTATCACAACCCGATATCCTGCTTCTTGATGAGCCTACGAATCACCTGGATGCAGAGAGTGTATTGTGGCTGGAGCAATTTTTGAAAAATTTCCCGGGTACAGTTATCGCTGTGACGCACGACCGTTACTTCCTCGACAATGTTGCAGGATGGATCCTTGAGCTTGACCGCGGTGAAGGAATACCATGGCAGGGTAATTACTCCACATGGCTCGAACAAAAATCAAAACGATTAGAGCAGGAAGAAAAAACAGAATCCAAACGTAAGAAAACCCTCGATCGCGAGTTGGAATGGATCCGCATGGGAGCCAAAGGGCGACAGGCAAAAGGTAAAGCTCGTCTAAACGCATATGATACTTTGCGTAATGCAGAGATCAAAGAACGCGAGGCCAAACTCGAGTTATTTATTCCACCTGGTCCACGCCTCGGTGATATAGTCATTGAGACAACTAACCTGAGCAAAGGATTTGGTGATCGTTTGTTGATTGACAATTTCACATTCAAAGTTCCGAAGAATGCAATCGTCGGTATCATCGGTCCCAATGGCGTAGGTAAGTCGACACTCTTCCGCATGATCATGGGCGAACAACAACCTGATAGTGGAAGTATTACAATCGGTGATACCGTTCAGATTAGTTATGTGGATCAGGCGCACAAAGACCTCGATCCTGACAAAACTGTATATGAAGTTGTTGGTGGTGGAAATGAAATCATTACGGTGGGTGCCATCCAGGTCAACGTACGTGCGTATATCAGTAAGTTCAATTTCACCGGCGCAGACCAACAGAAGAAAATTGGTGTGCTTTCAGGTGGAGAGCGAAACAGGGTACAACTGGCGATCACATTGCGGGAAGGTGGTAATGTACTGCTGCTCGATGAGCCTACTAACGACATCGATGTCAATACGCTTCGTGCTCTTGAAGAAGCACTTGAAAATTTCGCAGGTTGCGTCTTGGTGATCTCTCACGACCGTTGGTTTATTGACCGCCTGGCGACTCATATCCTTGCTTTCGAAGATGAAGGGGAGGTCGTTTTCTTCGAAGGGAATTTTGAAGATTATGAAGAAGCCAAGAAGAAACGCCTTGGAGATGTTTCGCCAAAAAGACCCCGCTTTAAGAATATGATCAGCTAGATCGTAAAGCGTGAATTACTTACTTGATGCAGGGCACGCAGATTAATTAAGATTGATTAAGATTTTTTAAGATTAGATTTTTTAATCTTAATGCTTTTGCCCGCAACACACTGCCATTCTACGCTGCTACATAACCAGGCATGAACTTCTCCCCCGATCGATTGTTTTCCCATCGTTTTCACAATCGGTTTTTAACTAAACAAAAAACTATATCATGTATCGCATTTACCTGTCCCTCCTCCTTATTGTAGTTGCAACCTTTGCCTGTAAACGTTCAACAAACGTGACGGTTACGGAAACAACGGATACCACTGTTGCCGATGTGGATACGATCGTTTCCCTGGTCCCGAGCCTGACCCTTTCCTGGGAGACAGATACGATCCTTAAGACACCTGAGTCTGTCCTGTATGACCCGACCAATAATGTACTGTATGTATCGAATATTGGAGGGGTGCCACCTACAAAGAAAGATGGTGACGGTTATATATCTCAGTTAGGTCTCGATGGAAAAATCATCAATCAGAAATGGGCTACAGGGTTTGACGCGCCAAAGGGTATGGCCATCTGGGGCAATAAATTATATGTGTCCGACATCGATCGAATCAAAGTAATAGATCTCAAAACCGGAAAAACCACCAACACATATAAAGTGGCAGGTGCGAAATTTTTAAATGATGTTGCTGTTTCGGCAGACAGCATCATCTATTTCACAGATTCAGAGATGAGTACAATCCATAAGCTGCAGAATGGCAAAGTAAGTATGGTACACACCGACCCAGCTCTAGGTGGGACAAACGGAATCTATGTAGACGGTAATACATTACTACTCGCAAGTTCTGGTACGGTATACACCATGAATATTGGTGATCATTCTGTGCAGAAAGTTGCCACGGATATTCCAAATGGAGATGGTATCGAACGCTACAAAAACGGATGGATCGTTTCCAACTGGGCAGGTGAAGTATTCTACATTGATGATAAAGGTCAGGTCACAGAAATCCTCGACACTCAGGAAGCCAAGCTCAACACCGC
>JBBREG010000160.1:0-8742 GCA_038203125.1 Chitinophagales bacterium | reverse complement strand
TAAAGATTCCTGAATAGACAGAAATTTAGTTGATGAAAAAATTGATATGTAAGCCCTTGAGAGGTAGACTAAATCTGTTCGATTACAAGATTTTTGCTCCCTTCTTAGCGTGAAATATACAAAATCAGTACCATGTAAGTCACATTAATTAAGGGTCCCTGATTCTTTAACACTAACGATAAGGGAGATACAGATGTGGTTGAAATGCTGCTTAGGAAGGAAGTCTTCCGAAGATTTAACTTTTTTTAATCAGACCCAAATAAGAGAAAAGAAAAACGCCACCTGAAGACCAGGTGGCGTTTATAATCTTTGATTAATTGCAGATCAACTAGGGAGCACAAGTCAAATCAGCAACAGGAGGTGCTACGTCAAGACCAGCAGTGTCTTTCGCAGACCATTGGCCCGTTATTGTTCCTCCGTTATTAGATGATGACCATAAAGCATGAATGGTTAATGTGCCACATGCCCCTAAGGGTCCTGTAACTCTGATGTTACGATTGGTGCTTCCTCCTGGAGTACGCTGTCCCACCGTATAACTATCAACCACGCCTGTTAGCCAACCGTCGGATGATGTAGAGTTGAATACCACCAGAGTGCCATTAATATGTACCTGGGCATTGGCTCCGGTAAAATTGGTAAGTCCACCCTGGACTTTAACGTACCCTAATCCATCCACAGATCCAACGACATAGGTTGCTCCACGTGTTCCATCGCATGACCCGGCATCTGCAGTTCCTGTAAAGGTGTTTCCTTCGATCTCGCAATCATCACATGGTGCTACATTCACTACGAATACCGGAACATCGTTAAATTGAATGTTACAGCCAGGGCAGGATGTAGGACTCCCTGTTGAGTTCCATTTAGCCCGGAACTGGTAAGATCCGGTTTGAGCTGCAGGTATTGTATACGACAGACATCCTCCGGAAGGTGAGCCCATGGCAACCTGGACCCATTCAGTGCCATTCCACCATTGGATTTGTGTATGACCGCAATCGATAGCCTGGCCGTTACAAAATGTCACAGTTACATTGGTTCCAGTACACGCATTAGTGTTTGTCCAGGAAGGAGTCGAAGGCGTACACGCAGAAGCTCTGACTTCTAATTTGTCATTAGTGATCAGTTCTTCTTTTTGACATCCTGTCATCAGGATCGTTAAAAAAGCGAATCCACATAGTGTGGAGAAAAAACTAGATTTCATAGTTCAAAAATTTATGGGTTTATAGACATTGGTGAAATTCTAAGGGTAGAGGGATTACCCAAATCAGAACGGCAAAAATAATTTTTAAAACTCGAGTTAGGTTACAGATTTCCGCAATTCAGTACAGCTTGTGGAATAAAAATTTAGTGTCCGGGCAAAAAAAAGGCCGTCCACCGGACAGCCTTTTTTTATTTTCTGGAAATAGAATACCTATTCCATTCCATGGGTATGATTAGCAAAACCCTGAACACCAATGCTTAGACCGAATGAAGAATAGTCAAAAGCATCTCCATCATTTCCAACACTCTGGAAATAAAGAGCTGGTTCAATTGCTACTCCATCATTTAGAAACCAGGAGTAACCTACTTTTGCTCCAAAACCAATGCCAGCACCTTCATTAAGACCAATGTCTGCACCTACCTGAATAAAAATAGGATTCGTAACATAATATCTCACGAAAGGGCCTACTCCAAAAAATGCATCCTGGCCATCAATCCCATTGTCAATAACAGAAATGCCTAAACCGATTGCAAGATCATCTGCGATGAAGTAGCCAAGATTTGGATTGAAAGTGATGGCTGTAATGGATTCATCAGCATCTTTAAATTTGGTTATATCAAGTGCAGCGGATCCGCCGACCATCCAGGCGCCTTGACCAACAGTCTGAGCAGAAGCTGTTTGAGTAAGACACAAGATTCCAAAAGAAGCCAATACAATTGTCAAAAGATTTTTCATGCGTTTTGAGTTAGAAGGTTTGAGAATAAGGCAATTATACGATGAAATAATCATATTACATTAATATTTCATCTAATTTTCAGTACAGGAAACGTCTGGAAGGATCCATATGCGGCCTGATCAGGTGAAGTGTCAAACTTTATGCCAGATCCTTTGACTGCTCTTTTTGAGTTTTCAAGGACTAGAAATGTTTTTTTGGAAAGAAGGTTGACAATGATGATATTTTTTAGTGATAAAAATTATAAATACATTCATATGTCCGCCGGAGTTACGCAACGAACTTACGTTTCGGATACAATTTTTTTTATCTTACACAAAAACCAATCATTATGAAAATCAATGTATTATGTATTGCAATAAGCCTCTTGCTGCTGGGTACTTCTGTTGAGTCATTTGGTCAGGCACGGTTTGGTGTTAAGGCCGGAGTGAATTTGGCCAGCCAGAATTATGACAATTTTCCCTTTGAAACTGATACGAAAATGTATCTCGCCTTCATGGCTGGGATCGTCGCGGAATTCGATTTTACCGAAAGTTTTGGGTTTGGTACGGGTCTCCAATACCACGGAAAAGGCGCGAAATTTGACGTAGGTGTACTGGGAGAGCAGTCTGTATCCGTCAATTATCTGCAGGTTCCGTTCCAGTTCCAATTTCGTAAAAACGGGTTCTTTGCTGCCGCAGGTCCGTATGTTGGTTTCGCGATCAACGGCCAATTCGATGATGGTGTTAACAAGGAGGATCTGGATTTTGGCAATGACGGAGACGATGACTTCGGCCCCCTGGACTATGGTGTCAACCTCGAGGTCGGATATCAATTCACTAACAGTCTCCGATTGACGGGCTCCTACAGTCTTGGACTTGCTAATCTGATACCTTCAGATACACAGGATCTACTTGGTGATGCCTCCACAAAAAACAGCGTTATTGGTGTTGCTGTTACGTATCTGTTTGGATCCAATTATTAATACATTAGAATACGATTCACGGACCTTTTCGTGTACGTTGAATTATTCTAATAATTTTGCAGAAAAAACAGACATTTCTAATTCGTAGGCCCTACTAAATCACAGGACCAAACGTTAGATAGACTGTCTATTATTTTTGCATGACCAACTATCATTCACCAGTCAGGGCCGGCATTGCATTTAGTCTGTTGACCCTTTTCTATATCAGCTTCATGTTCCTTCCCAGGCTGATGCCGGCAGGGATGTTTGGAGACGGGCTTTTATATGCCTCCATTGCGCGCAACCTTGCTGAAGTAAAAGGCCAGCTTTGGAATCCCTTTTTCTCCAGTGGGTATTGGATCGATGGCGTCAGTCCGCGGGGGTATTTTGAAAATCCGCCCTTGATGTTCTGGATGCAATCGATATTGTTTTACGTACTGGGCGATTACTGGTGGATCGAAAAGCTTTATAGCTTCCTGCTATTGCTGGCAAATTGTTTTCTCATCACATGCGTATGGGAGGTATTCCTGAAAGGCAAATCGGAAACAGCCGGAAAATTTTCATGGCTTCCCGTTTTGTTTTTCTACCTGATCCCGGTGGTCGTGTGGGGTAGTCCGCAAAATCTTATCGACAGTCAATTATTGACATTCTGTTTGCTGGCATTGTGGTCGATTTTTAAAGGGCTTCGTCATCCGTCAAAATCGAAACGGTGGTACGCAGCTGCCATCATCTTTATGTTTTGTGGCATTCTTGTCAAAGGTCCTGTAGCTCTTTATCCGGTTTGTGTTCCCGCGCTCTATGCAGTAGTCTTCCATCCGGCTCAATGGCGGAAAGGGATGATGAGATCATCGGGTCTGCTTCTGGGCGTCCTGATTTTGTTTTCATGGCTCTTGTGGTGGTATGAACCTGCGTTCAATTTTTTTCGACAGTATTGGAGCCAGCGTTTGGAAGTGGCCATTGTCGGAGGTCGTGCTGATGGATTACGGGAAGGGTGGGAACGATTGTATATTTTTTGGCTATTACTACGCGAAAATTCTCTTATACTCTCCGTATCACTGATCCTGTTTTTTATCTCGTGGAAAAAAGGAATAACCTATAAAGGGTTTTCGCATGAGCGCAAACTTGCTATCTTCTTTTTTATGATCGGTCTGGCCGCGACCGTTCCGGTGATGATGAGTACACGTCAGGCAGGGATGTATTTAATTCCCGGACTCGTATTGTTTGCGATGGCCGCAGGATACCTGCATATACCATTGTTGACACTTTGGATGCGAAGTATGAAAGCACCAGTAGTAAGTCGTATAAGTGCGCTTGCTATTGTCGGCTTCCTTATGGTCCTTGTACATTCTGCATTAAAATTTGGAGAGCCGGGCAGAGAGCAATCGTTACTGAATGATATGCCGCACATGGAAAAAATGATCCCTGCCGGCTCCAAAGTAGCGGTTTGTAAAGATGTCATGGGGAATTTCGTATACCACGTATACCTCCAGCGCTATCTGAAAATGGAATTAACCCGAGAGACGGCAGGAGCAAAATATTTTCTCTGCAAAGCTGCGTGCGGAAAAATACATGATTCGGAAATCCAATCGGCCGGATTTGAAAAGGAATATGACGGTAATCTGTTGGGGATTTATACCAGACAGTAATCAGCGGTTACTGAGCTGTAGCCCATGGATGCGTGTTAGCAGGTCGAAGCATAATCAGTATTCGGTATTCGGTATTCAGTACATCGGAAGTGAGTGGTTAGTGATCAGTAGTGAGTATTCAGAAACCATTGACTATTGACCTGACCACTGACTGACTACTGACCACTGACTACTGACAAAAAGCGGCGAAGAGCGGCTTTTTTATTTAGGTGCCCTATCGAGATCTTTTATCTGCTTCTTATAATTTTTCGGAAGCACCAACGATTTCACGACCCATTCCAATCCAATTAACCGGCATATCTTATAGGGTGGCAGAACAAGACGTAGCCAAGAGAATTTTCCAAGGTGCAATAATTGATTTACTATCGGGGGCACTACTAATATCTGACCCTGCAATAAAAGGTGGTACCGAAAAGATCCCAGGTGTAATTTGTATTGCTTAAACAGGTCAATCGTAAAATCACCTTTGTGAAGATTATGCTGAAGGTGATCTGCACGCATAATTTCCCATTCCTCGAAATTTTCAGGTAGTCCTTTCAGATCCATCCGCGCTGCCATTCGATGAAAGACATCAAATACGTCTTCTTTTTCCGGCGCTGATAATTTTCGTTCCAATACCTCATACGAAGCGATGGAGTAATGGATCAGCATAAAGAGTACATCCCTGTATGCCCACTCCGGGATTTTTTGCTGACGACTGGCTTCTACTGCGGCGTGGATGCCGGTGATTTTATCGATAGCTTGTAAGGCAGCATCATATTCCGAAAAAACAATTTGGCGTGCATATGCTACTGTAGAAAACAAACGGCCGATCGGATCTGCAGGTAGCTTGCCGGTATAATACAACCAGTCCACTGCTTTATTCAAAGCAAACTCTGCAGCAGATCCCGCGAAGATAAAGATGATGGTATCGCTCCGGCTCCAGATCTTGCGCACAATAGAATCTTCCGGGACAAAAAATCTCATGGTTCAAAAGTACCAATTTTACTTTGTACTACAAAGTACTTTTCACACATTAATTCATCTGAAATACACCTGGCCTTTAACGTTGCCCGCGAACAAAGGTAACGGATCTTGATCCCAATTCCTTTAATTTTTAGCATCTCTCTGATCAAATGCACATACTCGTGAGTGACGATGGTACTGGCAGAATCAGAAAAGGAATATAAAAGGTAGTATACAAGATAATGAGCTAGAGGTGGATATCCATTCTATAAAGTACGGTGTGGATCGTCGTCATGAGATATGGATACATGACTAATTTTAAATTATTTCAGCTACAATTTCACAAGTATGGGTTTTATTTTCCGGTATCATTTCTCAGGCGTACGGTGTGGAACAATTCATAGATGACACGATCGGTGCTACTACTACCACCAGTTTCTATGTATTTAATTCAAGGGCTGAATTGATCCATAGGTATGATGCATTTGAATATTACGGATGTAGGAAATTCAAGGATTTTTTACGGCCGCGATATCGTGACAGTTTCAGGTAAGATGGCATTCATTTATGTGCAGGGAAGAATTCTGACAGCGAGTGGATTGGCCTGGGGGATCAACGTACGCTCTATTTGACCAATTTATCCCCTGGAGATTATTCGTTGGAGGTCAAGGGGACCAACAAGGCAAGTATACAGAGAACGAATACGCTACTGGACAAAATACACGTATTCTGTAACGATACACGTATATGAAAGCCTCACATTTGCAGACTATAACTATATAATTTCAAATATGAATACTAAAACACTTAGTAAAACACTCATTTTCCCCTTGCTTATGGCGGGCGCAATGATAGGATTTAATCTGAATGCGCAGGTAATGGTAAGTTCTGATCAAACAAGAAAGACAGCAGCAACGACAGAGAATACTGTCGATGTTGAAAATTGGCCAAAAGCCTCTCAAATGGCTGTTGAAGAAATGACCAATAAATACGGCAAACCTGATGTAATAGATGAGGAAGTGGTTGCGTGGATGAATAAAGGAATGTGGAAGACAATTCATGTAAACAAAAAGGAATCAAAGCACAGTTTTCCAATTGAACATACAGATATGATGGAGCAATGCATCAGCTATAAAGTTCCGGTTAGCAAAATGGATGACCTTGGTAAGTTTGATGGAAGTATAACATTCGACAGAACTCAGGGATTAATGTGCGCTCGTTGTGATGTGGAAGCAAATAATCTGTTAGCGTTAAATCTTGCTAATGATATAGTTACCGGAAAAGCATCTGTTAAAACAGCACGCAGAATGTTTGCTAACATCGTAAAGGAAAAAATGAATGGTGGAAATCCGGTGTACATGCAAAAACTAACGTTTGCACCACATTCATCTCCTGCCGATCCAGACCTGAATACTACAGGACTTTCAAAGGATGATATGAAGAAGGGGGGTATGAAGAATACCATGCAGCATAATGACATGAACAAAGAGGATATGAAGAGAGAGGAAATGAAGAAGAACTAGTCATAATAATTCGGCAAGTCTCACCCCTTTTCGAATTTATTTATCAATAATTTATATAACCTAAAAATCAAAGAATGAAAAATTTATGTATGTCACTTGTCGCGCTCAGTACTGTATTCCTATACGCCTGTGATGACGATAATACATCCCCCAATGATCAGGAATTTAGAGTGGTCATTGAAAATGTTTCAGTTAATAACACACTACCAACTTCCCGGATTGATGGGACCATTCCACTCTCCCATGGTGTATATGCAATAATGGCTTCAGGTGATTTATTTACAATGGGTCAGACTGCGGATGCAGGAACCTCCAGGATTGCAGAAGATGGATTCACTACAGAAAAAACAAATTCGCTTAACAATCAGGATGGTGTAAGAGACCATGGTGAATTTGTTGCTCCCGGAGGTCCGGACAATGGTGCTGCACTTTTTGCAGGTGAGACAAGTACGTTCATGATTAGTGCACGTCCAGGTGATAAACTTCAGATCCAAACCATGTTTGTTCAGTCCAATGACTGGTTCTATGCATTCGGGAATGGTGGATTGGATTTATTTAATGGGAATGACCCAATCACAGGAAACGTAACTTCAGATCTTGTTCTATACGATGCAGGAACTGAAATAGATGAAGTTCCTGGCGTCGGTATTTATCAAAAACCAGCACAGGGTCCATTAGATATGAATTTTGGTCCTGCGGATGCAACTACCACAATTACCCAGGCCACAGTGAGGCATACTCAATTTACAATCCCTGCCACAGCATCTGTGATCAGGGTTACGATTACTCCACAAGACTAAACTAGTCTCAACCACTTTTATCAAATTAGACCTGAATTTATTGGAAACGATAAATTCAGGTTTTTTAATGTGTGCAATTTCTACGGTAATGTGGTTTTATTTTGATGATATGGATGAAAAGATCAATGCATTTCAAAGATTTGACCTCATACCTTAATATAATAATAAAATTTAATATATCATATAAAAAAAGAGGCCGCTTTTGAGGCGGCCAATTCTTTTTTTTAATGATTAAATTTAATGAGAAAAACTGTAGAATTATCATGCAAAATACATGCAAATAAACAAAAGCAGCTATGAATTTAATCATAACTGCTTGACAATCATAGTGGAGGATAACGGATTCGAAGTGTTGACCCTGGCGCGAGACGCGCCATGCTCTAACCTCCCGAAAGCTATCGGGAGAGTTAATGTGGGAAATAAAAAAAGGCCATCACTAAGGTGATGACCTTTTTATGTGGAGGATAACGGATTCGAACCGTTGACCCCCTGCGTGCAAGGCAGGTGCTCTAGCCAGCTGAGCTAATCCCCCAAATTTTTCTTTCAGAAACTATATTCTGAACACACCTAAGGATTCGAACCTAGCCTCCCGATAGTTGTCGGGAGAGCTAATCCCCCGGTTTCTTAAGTAGTCTCGGGCAGATTTGAACTGCCGACCTCTACATTATCAGTGTAGCGCTCTAACCAACTGAGCTACGAGACTATAGTACTGTAACAACAGTTGAGCTAGTCGTCAGACTGCTATTACGTTATCTTTTATTAAAGCAGGACTGTAAGAATTTTGGATTTTGAATTTACGATTTTTGATTTAGGTTTTTGATAAGTATTCAGAGAATCCGAAATCAAAAATCGATAATCAGAAATTAAAAAGATAGGGAAGAAGGAGCTTAGATATAGTACACTCTTATAAATAAAAGGAGGTATTCCAGCCACACCTTCCGGTACGGCTACCTT
>JBBREG010000159.1:0-8749 GCA_038203125.1 Chitinophagales bacterium | reverse complement strand
ATTTCAATAGCACCCGTGCCCATCTTCATCACGGCTTTCAGTCGATCAAAAGCGGAATCAAATAATTGGTCTTCATTCATCTGCTGAAGGCGTGCAGCAGAGTTTATAATGCCTCCACCTCGTCGTGCAATTTCTTCATACGTGAGACCATGGATCCGGTCGACAAATTCATTTTCACGCCATGCCGCAAAGACAAGGTGTGTATGGCTATCACAATATGCCGGAAGCACGATTCTTTCGGTGCAATCAATGACTTTATCTGCTCTTTCATACAGGCATTCAGCATCGGGCCCGAAATTTTTAATCAAACCATCTTCCATAAAAACATAAGCATCCTCAATAGCATGGAGGATGCCCATTTCTTTACCTTTCAGCCGTTCGACGGTTGCAGGTTGAATGCCGGCCAGCAGGCCAACATGTCTGAGGAGAATCGTCCGATGCATCAGATCTCGCTCGTCTTTTTAATACTGGTTTTGCAACCCGCTTTTGTCATGATATTCATGGTTTCAGTTGCTTCTATTTCTGTGGGATACAATTCAGAAATGATCCGGTAGAATGTCGCACCGTTTTGTTGTATTGTTTTTATTTCAAAATTCACATACCCTTTTTGTTTCAGGTCCTGTATCATTTTTTGTGCATTAGTTTCTGAACCAAAATAGCCAGCCTGCAGTACAAATCCCGATGCAGATGTTTGTGCGACCGGTGTTGTTTGAGCTGCAGTAGCGGGTATTGCTTTTTCTTTTGCTACATCAGGAGATGTGGCTACTGACGATGGAGCAGGCGTATCAACTTTTTTTGTTTGTGAAGTTGATTTAAAATTTTCTTTTGGTGTTTCTATTACAACTGTCTTGTCAAACATAACAGGACTACCTGAAGCATCTTTCCAGCCACCGGACCATCTTTCTTTTTCTTTTCCATCAGCAGTGAAGACAACCCAGCCTGGCACTTCTTTCATGTCCAGCATTTCATAATAAACACCACCGTCAAAATCTTCAATATCCATGCGGGTGGATACAAACTGCTGCGTTGCTTTCATGTCTTTGGCAAATGCCATCCAGGCACTTTCGCAGGTAGTGCAGTTCTTTTTAGAAAAGAAAATGACCAATTCCTGATCGGATCTTTTCGAAGCTTCACGGGCGGACGAAAGACCCGGGTAGAAGTTTGGTGTCTGAGGTCCGTCCAGGGCTATGGTCAGGAGGATCAGAAGAAGGGATATATTCATAACATTAAGAAGATTAGTTATTTATAAAATACTGATAGATAACATTTTGATGTCCAAAAACCATACCAAAAAGGGTTAAAGGATCAGAATAAGTCTAACGTGATTCATACAGCTTAAAATTGCATTGTGCATTAAGTTTTTAGATACCTTCGCACCTCTAAATTTCAGCCCAGATGTCAAGGATGAAAGCTGCAATCATGGGAGTACAGGGTTTTGTACCACCTGATGTGTTGACCAATGCCGACCTCGAAACCATGGTCGATACGAATGATGAATGGATCAAAGCCCGCACCGGGATCGAAGAGCGCCATATTCTTCGGGATCCAACCAAAGCCACTTCTGATATGGCAGTAGCTGCTGTTGAGTCCTTGTTGCAGAAGACGGGCATATCTCCGTTGGATATTGACCTGATCATTTGCGCCACAGTGACGCCTGATTATTTCTTCCCGGATACAGGTACGTTGATAGCCCATAAAGTTGGTGCCAAAAATGCCTTTGCATACGACGTAACAGCAGCATGTTGTGGTTTGCTGTTTTCATTAACTACAGCAGCCCGAATGGTCGAATCCGGAGCGTATAAGAATGTCATTGTCGTAGGAGCAGATAAAATGTCTTCTATTACGGATTACACTGATCGTTCTACCGCAATTTTGTTCGGTGATGCAGCCGGAGCCATCCTCCTCCAGCCTAATGAAGGTGGATTAGGTCATCAGGATTCCTGGATGCGCGTGGATGGCGCAGGAGCTGATTTCCTACACATGAAAGGAGGGGGTTCAAAAAATCCACCTACCCATGAAACGGTTGACCAAAAAATGCACTTCCTCTTCCAGGACGGCCGCCCGGTATTCAAAGCAGCTGTAAAAGGTATGGCAGAAGCGGTGGGCGAAATTCTCAAACGCAATAACCTGCAACCCGAAGAGATAAAATGGGTGGTACCACACCAGGCGAATCTCCGCATTATCCAGGCAGTAGCTGATATGCTGAAATTTCCAATGGAACGTGTCATGGTCAATATCCAGAAATATGGAAATACGACAGGTGGTACGATACCATTATGCCTGTGGGAATGGCAGGAGCAGCTCGAACCAGGGGATAAAATTATCCTGACCGCATTCGGTGGTGGATATACATGGGGAGCCAGCCTTTGGACCTGGGCATATTGATATTCAGGTCGGGGCTATTACCGGGTTGAAAAGGCCTATATTTGCGCCCTCATTTTACGCATCCATTTAACCAATACGCTATGGCTACCACAGCAGATATCAAAAAAGGACTCTGCCTCGAATTTAATAATGACATTTATTATATCGTTGACTTTCAGCATGTTAAGCCAGGAAAAGGCAACGCATTCGTGCGCACAAAACTAAAAAGCCTCACCACAGGCCGCGTGGTTGACAATACCTTCCAGTCAGGACATACGATCCACGAGGTGCGGGTTGAGCGCCGCAAATTCCAATACCTCTATAATGATGACATGGGATATCACTTCATGAACAATGAGACCTTCGAGCAGGTCAGCGTTCAGGAGTCCATGATGGAAAATGCCCGATTTATGAAAGAAGGCCTCGAAGTTGAGATCCTGATTCATGCAGTGGAGGAGGTTCCACTTTCTGTAGAATTACCCCAATATGTTATCTTGGAGGTAACATATGCAGAACCCGGTATGCGTGGTGATACGGCAACGAATACATTGAAGCCTGCTAAAGTTGAAACCGGCGCGGATGTACGCGTTCCCCTTTTTATCGATGTAGGCGAAAAGATCAAAATTGAAACCGCTACGGGCAATTATATTGAAAGAGCTAAATAAGTATTCCAACTATGGATTCTAAGGAAATACAGGAAATATTAAAACTGGTCAATCGACTGGAACTTGCTGAATTCAAATACAAGCAAGGTGAAACTGAATTTTCGGTTCGCACAAAATTCTATAGTAGATCCAGGGGCTTTGATATTGGTCCGACATACAATCCCATGCCTCCTGTCAGTGCCGCACCACCGCCTCCACAACCAACTCAACAGGTCACCAGCCAGCCAAAAACAAATGGGGGTGATGAAGAAGGCTCAAAACCGACACCAAATGTTTCTGAAAGCCTGATTGAAATCCGTTCTCCGATCGTTGGTACCTTCTATCGTTCAGCATCAGCTGATAAACCGGTGTATGTCAAACCAGGTGATACCATTGAGGTAGGTACCGTAGTGTGTATTGTAGAAGCCATGAAATTGTTTAATGAAATTGAGTCTGAAGTAGCAGGTAAAGTCGTCAAAGTGATAGCCGAGGATGCATCACCTGTTGAATATGACCAGTTGCTGTTCCTGATCGATCCTAACGGGTGATCGGATTAATTGTTCGCATACGCGTTATAGGTTTCCATTTTTCCAACCAGATTTCTCCGGATGTTCAAGAAGATATTAATAGCGAATCGTGGTGAAATAGCCCTTCGGGTGATCAGAACCTGTAAAGAAATGGGGATCAGCACTGTCGCTGTTTATTCTACAGCGGATAAAAACAGTCTGCATGTTCGATTTGCAGATGAAGCTGTTTGTATCGGCCCGCCAAAATCAAGTGATTCATATTTAAGTATTCCGCGCATCATGGCAGCGGTAGAAATTACCAATGCTGATGCAGTGCATCCGGGATATGGATTTCTCGCTGAAAATGCAGACTTCGCAGAAGTATGTAAAGAATATGGTGTCAAATTTATTGGCCCTACACCCTGGATGATTACACAGATGGGTGATAAGATCACAGCCAAAGAGACGATGATCAAAGCAGGTGTACCTGTAGTGCCCGGAAGTGGTGGCCTCATTGCAGATGTCGCACACGCAAAAAAAATCAGCAAGGATATCGGATACCCTGTCATCATGAAGGCCACTGCCGGGGGAGGTGGTAAAGGAATGCGTGTCGTGTGGAATGAAGATGATCTTGAAGATCTCTGGAATAAAGCACGCCAGGAAGCTAAAGCATCTTTTGGCAATGACGGTATTTACATTGAAAAATTTATTGAACAACCTCGTCACATCGAATTTCAAATCGTCGGTGATCAGCATGGTCATGTAGTTCACTTGTCTGAACGTGAATGTTCGATTCAGCGTCGTCATCAGAAATTATTGGAAGAATCTCCTTCACCATTTCTCGATGAATCACTTCGTAATAAAATGGGAAAAGCTGCTATCAAGGCAGGTAAGTCCATTGACTATGAAGGAGTAGGTACGATTGAATTTCTCGTGGATAAACACAAGAATTTTTATTTCATGGAGATGAACACCCGGATCCAGGTAGAGCATCCTGTAACAGAGGAAGTCATCGATCATGACCTGATCAAAGAACAGATCAAAGTTGCTGCAGGTATCCCGATCTCCGGCAAAAATTATTATCCGAATAGCCATGCGATCGAATGCAGAATCAATGCGGAAGATCCATACAATAACTTCAGACCAAGTCCCGGAAAAATTACATCATTCCATAGTCCAAAAGGTCATGGTGTACGCGTAGACACACATGTGTATGCTGGATATACTATTCCACCTTATTATGATAGTTTGATTGCCAAGCTGATCTGTAAAGCACCTACACGTGAAGATTGTATCACCAAGATGCAACGGGCGTTGGATGAGTTTATCGTAGAAGGTATTTCTACCACGATACCTTTTCATAAGAAGCTGATGCAGGATCCGGCCTTCCGTAAAGGTGATTTCCATACCGGTTTTCTTGACAACTTTAAGCTGGAAGAGTAATGACCACCCAAGGGCAAACGCCCATCAGGCAGTTAATTTCCTATCTGAAAAATTATAAAGGACTTGTCTTTCTCAATATTCTTTGTAATGTCCTGATGGCTATTTGCATGGTGATCAGTATTCCGGTCATCATTCCATTTTTTCAAATCCTCTTTGGTCGCGTATCAGCATCAGCAGAACCTGTTCCCTTCAGCGTAAATAAAATCCAGTCATGGCTTGAATATGTATTCAGTCAGCTGGTGGAACGGTATTCGCAGGAAGGTGCCTTATTAATTGTATGCATCGTCTTCGTAGCGATTTTTTTTCTGAAAAATTTATTTCGGTATCTCTCCCTGGTCTTCATGGCCCAGGTGCGGAACGGGATCGTACGTGATGTACGAAATCAGGTTTTTAAAAAATATATGAACCTGCCGCTGGCGTTTTTCACCCGCGGTAAGAAAGGGGATCTGCTGTCCCGCATCAGCACCGATGTGCAGGAAATCGAATATTCGATTCTCAATGTAATCGAATCGGTCTTTAAAGAGCCCATTGTCATTATTGGCAGTATCACCTTTATGCTGGTGACGAGTTATCGTCTCACAATCTTCGTATTTATATTGATCCTGATTACCGTATTTATTGTGGGCCGGATCAGTCGCAACCTGAAACGCCAGTCCAAAGATGTGCAGGACAAATTATCAGACCTCGTGATCCATGTGGAAGAAAATCTGCATGGCATGCGGATCGTCCAGGGATTTAATGCACAGGCATACCAAAGCAGTCGCTTCAGTTTAATTAATGAGAGTTACAAAAAACTGCTGACGCGGATCATGTATAAACGCGACTTGTCGTCGCCATTATCTGAGTTGTTGGGAATTATAATTGTTTCAGTGCTTTTGTGGTATGGTGCACATCTCGTTTTTCGTTCAGAAATAAAACCCGAGACTTTCTTTGCATTTCTGTATGCGTTCTTTAATGTGATCGCACCTTCAAAAGCATTTTCATCTGCATATTATCATATTCAAAAGGGGCTTGCAGCTGTCGATCGTGTCAATGAGATCCTTGATCACGATGAAGAAATTGCACAAAAACCAAATCCGAAACCTGTCAAAGGTTTTCATGATGAGATCCGGTTTGAGAATGTAGGATTTCGCTATTCAGAAAATGGTGATTGGGTATTGCGCAACATTGATCTTATCATTCCGAAAGGAAAAATTGTGGCTATCGTGGGTTCCAGTGGGACTGGTAAATCAACACTTGCAGATCTTCTTCCACGCTTTCATGATGTGTCAGAAGGGAAGATCTCGATAGATGGAACAGACATTCGTGACTTCGATCTACATCAGTTGAGAAGTTTGATGGGAATTGTTAACCAGGATCCGGTATTATTCCATGATACGATTTTCAATAACCTTGCATTTGGTCACCCGGGTGCTTCTGGAAGTCAGGTAGAAGAAGTAGCACGTATTGCCCAGATCCACGAATTTATCATGGCGACTCCTCATGGGTATGATTCGATGGTAGGTGATCGCGGCAGTACGCTTAGCGGAGGTGAAAGACAGCGTATGACACTGGCAAGGGCACTACTATTAAATCCACCGATTCTCATTCTGGATGAGGCTACAGCATCCCTTGATAGTAAGTCCGAGCGCCAGGTACAGGAAGCTTTATCCGTCATTATGGAAGGTCGTACATCAATTGTAATCGCACATCGTTTGTCTACCGTGCAACATGCTGACCATATTATTGTATTACAGGAAGGACGGATTGTAGAATCAGGTGATCATGCCACGCTGATGCAACGAGAGGGAGCATATTATAAATTTGTAGGTCTTCAATTGATGCAATGATCAGGATGATATCAACGATACTCGCCATCATGGTATGGGCAGGACTTTCCGCGCAGCAGATGAACTGGACGAGACTGGCTGATGATACCATCTATTACGCCAATGAATATCTTCCGGATCACTTCATGGTCACCTCGGGAGGTCCCGGACAAACCTGGAACTTCAGGTCATTACGTGCTCCGTATGCTTTAAGCAGGAGAGTGATCGTCAATAGTGAACGAGATAATATTACCTATGCCTCCCTGGTGAATGGAAAAGAATCTGATGCTATCCTTACGGTTTCAGGTAAGAACTCACTGATCGTACAGGTGATAGAAGACAACCCATTATGTGCAGGCCGTCTCAATTATACACTCACACCGGCGAAAAAACCTTTCTTTAACGGGATATACGGTGGGAGCTATGAATACCGTGGTAAAATGTTTACAGTCTTTGGATGGCCGCGCGATTTTAATTGCAAATGGAAACCTTCGGTGCTGCCCGATTCCATCCGGATCACATACGATGTAACTGAAGAAATCGTAGTAGACGCTGAAGGCACATTGTATCTGCCCACAGAAGTAAATAGTGTCTACCGGCAGCACATTACAGAAAAAAGGATCATTAAAGTTGACGCGAGAACCGGATCAGGATGGCAGCATGTTACAGCTTCCATTGCCGGATTGCCATTGATTACGTATCGTGAGATGTATCGTTTTGTAGATTCTAATTCCGGTCTCACATTAGCTGAGGTGGAAATACGCGACGGGGATCGTCCCATCCGGATTGAATTTAAGACACACCCACTGATCACCCGGATATTTCCAGAAGAACCTTCGCGTCCTGATATTTTTGCGTATCCGAATCCAAGTTTTGATGTTGTTCGATTCCAGATGTCAGATCTCTTATACGGAAAGTACAAACTCAAAATATTTAATATCCTTGGTGTTGGAATAAAATCAACAGATGTAGAAGTGGATGATCCGCGTGAAACCATTTCAATAGACCTGAGTGATCTGCAGCGAGGTACATACCTATTCCGCCTGGAAGATAGTTTTGGCCGCACCGTCAAGACAAAGAGGGTCGTGTTAATCCAATCGTAATCAAATCCTATTGTTATCATGAGTCATATGCCGGAACAATGGTCAGATTTTGTTCCCGCTCCCATCCAGCGTGTAAGGGTTGCATGGACTGATAATCGTGTCAGCATGTTACGCTTAGATAAAATTGATTCCTGGGCTTCGGGCAATAAATATTTTAAGCTGAAATACAATCTCTTGTCTGTACTGCAAAATACTACCACAACAGTTGTCAGTAAAGGGGGAATGTTTAGTAATCATCTCCATTCACTTGCTAAAGCATGTCATCTTTTTGGTTTAAATTGTATTTGTATCATACGTTCCTATGCAGATGATCCGGCTAATCCGACATTACAGTTTTTGCGTGTTCAGGGTTGTGAACTTATTTTTTTAGCCCCGGATGCGTATGACAAGCTCGATAGGGATGAAGCTGAAAAATTATTTCCGGGTTGTTATTTTATGCCGGAAGGAGGGGAGAGTGAATTTGCAATTCATGGAGCATCTGAAATACTGGATACAATAGACAAAAGTTATTTTCAGCATATTGTTATTTCAGGAGGTACCATGACAACGGTGGCGGGGATATTAAAAACCGCATCCGCTCATCAACATATCTATATAGTGCCTGCCTGGAAAGGATGTACAAACGCCTATGTGCAAACGCTTCTTGAGAAATATAACATCATCCCACATTGTCAGTGGACGCTCTGGCCCGACTTCCATTTCGGTGGATTTGCAAAAAGCAATCAGGAGTTGGTGGACTTTATGCAAACATTTACAAGTGCGACGCACATTCCACTTGATCCTGTGTATACAGGTAAGATGATGCATGGTATTTGTGAAAAAATGAAAGAGGGTGTTTTTGATAATAATGATAAGGTCCTAGCAATACATACAGGAGGATT
>JBBREG010000158.1:0-8783 GCA_038203125.1 Chitinophagales bacterium | reverse complement strand
AACATGGTAAAACCCAGAAATGCCATCTCGATCAGGAGCTTGACAAAATACCGTCCAGGGATCTTAATTCGGGTTTGTTGCATCAAAGTCACTTCTAATTAACGCTGGTAAGAGTCCGGAATCGTACTTTTTACCGCTATTGTCGGAACAAATATAAGTGGGAAAGGGATGAAAATTAAATTTGAACTTCATCTACCATGTCTGATCCTTCGAATTAGCAGGTCCGGGAGCAATGACCTGGCCAGGCAAATGAAGGGTTTTTAATGGAAGTGAAAGGTAGTGCTGAATTAGACTTCACAAGAATTTCTCTCCCAATGTAGTTCGTAGAAAAAGGGGAATAGTTCTTTTTTACTAACAAGGAAACATATGGTCGAGTCTCCAAATGCCAGCATATGTTTTTATCCAGCTTTATTATTCGGATTATAACGCATCATCCAAGTTGATACCAAAGTCATTTTCAATCAGTATAGATTATATACTTGTTTTTCTTTCCGTTTTCTACCATCACATATTTTCCATGTAATAATGGAAAAATATCTACGGCGGAAGTGATATCGCTTACTTTCTCTTTATTAATGGCAATCGCATTGGATTGAATAGCTCGACGTGCATCACTTTTGGAAGCCATAATCGTTGTGTGTTCGCTTAATAGGTCAATTACGTTTGTATTACTCAATATTCCTTTATCCACTTTGTAAGACGGGATCTCATCACTGATCAATGACAGATCATCGGCATCAAGATTCATTAACTGATCTTTTCCTGCACGAGGATTAAATAAGATTTCTGACACATTTTGGGCAGCCTGAAATGCCTTACCTCCATGAATCCGTTCTGTTAGTTCATGTCCAAGCTTTGCTTTCAATACATTCGGTTCTGCAGCGTGTTCACGCTCCAGCATCTCAACCTCCTCCTGTGAGAGAAGTGAAAAGTACCGAAACAACTTAGGCAGATCCTTATCATCAACATTGAGCCAGAACTGATAAAATTTGTATGGTGTCGTCATAACTGGATCCATCCAGATATTTCCCTCTTCTGACTTGCCGAATTTTTTGCCATCTGCTTTTGTCAACAAAGGTGTAGTCATAGCGAAGACATCACTATCCGGTTCATTACGACGTATAAATTCTGTTCCGGATGTAATGTTGCCCCATTGATCTGAACCACCCATCTGAAGAATACAATTTTTTTCCCTGTACAGATGCAGGTAATCATATGCCTGCAGCAACTGATAACTGAATTCAGTATACGACATACCTGTTTCAACTCTTCGCTTTACTGATTCCTTAGACATCATATAATTGATGGTGAGATTTTTTCCAATATCCCGTAAAAAGGTCAGCACATTCATGCCGGTATAAAAATCGAGATTATTGACAAGTACAGCACCATTTGCATGATCACCAAAGTCAAGCAGCTTGTGCATTTGATCCACTTGGTGAGATAGGTTTCGGTCGAGCTCATCGTACCCTTTTAATTCCCGTTCAGCATCTTTTCCGGAAGGGTCCCCTATACGGCCTGTTGCACCACCCATCAACACAATAGGTTTGTGACCACACAACTGGAAAAATTTCAGCAGCATCACCTGCACGTAATTTCCGATCGTGAGTGATGCTGCAGTTGGATCGAAACCGATATACCCGGTCACCATTCCTTCGTTCAATCTTTCTTCAAGACCCGGTGTTATATCGTGGATCATACCCCGCCATCGCAGCTCTTCTATAAAGGATTTATACATCTGATTATGTCCGTTTTACATGAATAGAAGGCAAAAATGGAAATTTGCCGCCATATTTGGGTTCTGCTATGAGTTACGAACCCTGGATCGCTCGAAAACTATTGGCCTCCGGGGGAGGTGGATTCACCCGTGTGATCCTCTGGATTGCCACAGGAGCGGTAGGTCTTTCAGTCGCCGTCATGATTGTGTCACTTGCCCTGATGACAGGTTTTAAATATGAGATCACTAAAAAAATGTTTGGCTTCTGGGGGCATATCCATATTGCGGACCCCAGATCGATCCGGTCATATGAAGCAATACCCTTCGAATATGATTCTGCCCTGGTAGCCTCCATCGAGGACATTGATGGCGTCGCATTTGAAGAACCAGTCTACGGTCTAAAAGCGAATCAACTTGTTTCCAAAGGAGGTGTCCATCATGTCCAGGCTTATATTTATTTACCCGGCATCATTACGCATGACGAACAGATGGAAGGGATTATTCTTAAGGGGGTTGGTGATGACTATGACTGGGAAAATATAAATCAATACCGCGTCACCCAGACGCCATGGACATCACTCGCCGAGGATGAACTCATCATATCCCATATTACGGCCAATCGTTTGCAGTTGAAAGAAGGTGATAAAATGATCCTGCATTTTGTGCGGGAGAGCCAGCAGTTGCAGCGGAGGTTTACGATCAAAGGAATTTATCGAACAGGTCTGGAAGAAAACGATGCACGTTTTGCCCTGGCCAATATTACGAGAGTGCGTGATGTGCTTCAGTGGCAGCCCAACCAGATCAGTGGTCTTGAAGTAGCTATCGAAAATATTGATGATCTCACACTCATTACGGAATATATCTATCAAAAAGAAACTCCCTCGAATCTGTACGCAGAAAACATCCGTGAAAAATTTCCAAGTTTATTTGAATGGCTGGCGCTGCAGGACATCAATACGATTGTGATTATCGGGTTGATGCTGGCTGTGGCGATTATCAATATGATTACAGCCTTACTGATTCTCATCCTCGAGCGAACGCAGATGATTGGAATACTCAAGAGTATGGGTGCACGTGATGCTTCGATCCGGCAGGTCTTCCTGTGGTTCGCCATGTTCATTGCCATTGGTGGCATTTTGATTGGAAATATTCTTGGGTTGAGTTTATGTTTCCTCCAGGCTAAGTTTAAATTTATCAAACTGGATGAAGCAGATTATTACCTGGACTATGCACCTGTGATGGTCATGCCGTGGCACCTCCTGGTGGTGAATGTGGGTGCGATTGTACTTATTGGTTTATGCCTCATTGCGCCTTCGTATCTTGTCACCAGGATCAATCCGATCCGCACCATTCATTTCAACTAGTGATTCCCTGGCGTATTAAGATATTTTTTCTTCGTCTTCTCGATTACCTGATCACATGGCCGCATCGACTATGGCGATTGGTCCGGTGGGTGTTATTCATCGCACGGTTGCAGGGAAAACATAAATTCATCAGGCGACTGGCCGGCATCTTTGTATTGATAATTGATCTTACGCCCATTCCATTTTTTATTGAATCCTTACTTGACTGGATCAAGATACGGACGCGTGCATTAACTGATGTTGAAGGGCAATTAGTTACGGATGTTTTTGGAAAAAAGTTACCTGCACATCTTATTGGGATAGATCCTGTGTCAATTCCTGCGAGAAAAAGAAAGACCGTGGCGTATGTCATTTTTCATACAGTGAATTTTGATAAAAATATTCCTGATACAACGCTCGTCCATGAGCTCGTGCATGTGTGGCAATACCGTCGGTATGGGTCAGTGTATATAACCGAATCCTTATGGGCACAAAAATGGGGTGGGGGATACAACTACGGCGGACTGGAGTCACTGAAAAAGTTTTGTGATGACCCCGGATTATCAGCTTTTAATTTCGAACAGCAAGCCGATATCATCGAAGAATACTACCGGTGGAAGAAAGGACTGCAGTTGCAATGGTCGGTGCAGGATGTTGGTATAGGAGAGATACTGGAGAAGTATGCTAAGTGCCTCTAAGAATGTAGAACAAGGAATAATGAATAATGAACAAGGAACAAGGAATGTTGAATTTTGAAATTGACGATTACATTGTTTTTTCAGTTGACGAGTCTGATTTCTCGCGATTACATTATTTCGGAAATGCTGGTGTATTCTGGACGGTCCCTGAGCTTGTCGAAGGGGAAAGTAGAATCACCGCCAAAAATATTTTTTCCGTTGTCGCCGGAGCTGGAGCACCGCGGCGACAACGGAAAATGATTGGGAGCTTATATTTTTTGCCCTTCGAAAACTCAGGGACCACTTAAATCACCTTATGAATTTAAAAAAAAGTGTACGCGCACAAGGTGCGCAGGGGTCATCAGATTTGGAATTTGCACCCTCTCACGCTCTTACGTTCTCACGTCTCACGTTCACTGCTCTCACGGTCTCACTGTTTTAACTATCTTCGGCGCGCGAACTAAAATTATTCATCTGTAAATGGAAAGCTCCAGTTGTCATGACCCGTTATTACCACATCGTAGACGGACGTCTTACCGAACTGGACAAGCCATTGCTTTCCTGCTGGATCAACGTATCCCCTCCCTTCGAGCCTGAAGAGCTCGAACAAATCGCAGAAACACATTCCATACCTATTGACTTCCTGACCGACTCACTTGACATCGATGAGAGGTCCCGATATGAGCGTGAGGACGATATCCGGTTAATCCTTGTCAATACACCCATGCTGAATGACATCGATCGGGAAAATGAAGCCGTATATATAACAGCGCCGATTGGTATTATCCTTACCCAGGATCATGTAATGACCATTTGTCCTCTTGAAAATCCTATAATCCAGCGATTCATTGACGGACGAGTCAAAGGATTTGATCCGGCCAATGAACAGATGTTTGTCCTCCAGATTTTTGATCAGAACGTGCTGCGGTTTATGGATAGCCTCAAGAAGCTGAACCTAAAGCGTAATATCATTGAGAATGAGCTGTATAACTCCAGCCGCAATTCAGAATTAAAGCAATTGTTGCGAATTGAGAAAAGCCTTGTGTATTTCGTAAATTCCCTGAGTTCTAATGAGCTGCTCAAGATCAAGATCAAACGGACGGATTTTCTGCGGCTGGGCGAGAATGAGGAAGAGTACGATTTTTTCGAAGATATCATCATTGACAATGGCCAGGCCCTGAGTATGGCCAATATCTATACAAACATCCTCAGCGGTACCATGGAGGCTTATACGTCTATTGTCTCAAATAACCTCAATACGTTCATCCAGCGGCTGACGGTGATCACTATTATCCTTATGGTACCAACCCTGGTGGCCAGTTTTTTCGGGATGAACGTGAAGTTACCTTTCGAGACAACCCATGGGGCATTTTACATAATCTTAATATTGGCCGGATCTTTCAGTTTGTTCCTTGTTTGGTTCTTCCGGCGTAAGAATCTCTTTTAGAATGGGTTCGATTCCCGCCACGGTTACAAGTCGCACTTATTCATAGAAAATTTTCTGAGCTGGTGGGAATTTTATCCTAAAATTTCACCGTTTTTTGGCTTTACATTGCCTTGAAATGGGATTTTCAGAAAGTTTTACACACCTACAATATTTTTTTTGGTGTGTATGCTGCACGATTTCAACATATTATACATTTTCTCCACATGATGTGGATAAAATGATTTCATATTAAATAAAAACTTCATTTATTTAGAGCCATCAAATCAGAGGTGCATCCGTATCCAACCAAAAGACGCCTTCTCCTCCTGATTTGGGCACCTAATATCACATAGTTAGGGATTGATTGCCACCTGAGAAAACCGAAGCAATCGGTTTTCCCTCAGGAAGTCGCTGTCTCCGGCCGCAAGGGTCCTAAGAGAGAGCCGGGGAATCGTCACCTCTGGTGAAAACGGGAATTGAAATAGAATCGACAACCAATAAACAGTAAACCGAATGAATAATGAAGCAATGACCATGACGCAGACCGAGCCAATTCTCCAGGACAATCCAGGCCGTTTTGTCATCTTCCCCATCCAACACCACGACATCTGGCGTTTTTATAAACTTTCTCAGTCCAATTTCTGGACGGCTGAGGAAATCGACCTCCAACAAGACCTGGTGGACTGGTCTACCAAGCTGAATGATGACGAGCGCCATTTTATCAAACACGTCCTGGCATTCTTTGCGGCCAGCGACGGGATTGTCAACGAAAACCTCGCAGAACATTTCCTGAGCGAAGTTCAATACACAGAGGCCAAGTTTTTCTACGGCTTCCAGATCATGATGGAGAATATCCACAGCGAGACGTACAGTCTCCTGATCGATACCTATATCAAAGACCCTAAGGAAAAAGATTTCCTGTTCAACGCCATGGATACTCTTGATTGTGTCAGCAAAAAAGCCAACTGGGCTCTGCGCTGGATCGATAAAGGAAATTTCCAGGAACGACTGATCGCGTTCGCAGCTGTGGAAGGTATCTTCTTCTCCGGTTCATTCTGCTCGATCTTCTGGTTGAAGAAAAGAGGGTTGATGCCGGGTCTTTCCTTTTCAAATGAATTGATCTCACGTGATGAAGGCATGCATTGCGATTTCGCGTGCCTACTCTATAACAATCACCTGGTCGAGCGCCTCAATCCTGATGTCGTTCGCGATATCATCATGGATGCTGTAGCGATCGAAAAAGAATTCGTGAGCGATGCACTTCCGGTAAAACTTATCGGCATGAACGCAGAAATGATGTGCCAATACATCGAGTTTGTAGCCGACAGACTTCTTACATCCCTCGGTGTAGGTAAAGTATACAATGCAGAAAATCCATTCCAGTGGATGGAACTCATCTCCATCACCGGTAAAACAAACTTTTTTGAAAAACGCGTTGGTGATTATCAAAAAGCCGGTGTCATGGGCAACCGCGATGACCAGGTTTTTTCCATCAACGAAGATTTCTAGTACGAATCGAATTTATTCTCCCCCTTTATCAATTACAATCCCTCAGCCAATGCAAGTCCTAAAAAGAAATGGAAAACGCGAAGAAGTAAGCTTTGACAAAATCACCGCACGTGTAAAAAAACTCGTGTATGGTTTAAGTGATCATGTCAATCCAATTAAGATCTCGATGAAAGTCATTGAAGGTCTTTACGATGGTGTCGGCACCTCAGATCTCGATAACCTGGCCGCAGAAACTTCTGCTACCATGGCAGCCGTACATCCCGATTACGCCATGCTCGCAGCACGCATCGCGATCTCTAACCTCCATAAGAATACCAACAAGTCATTCAGTGAAACCATGGAAGGACTCTACAACTATGTAGATCCTGTTACCAATCAGAAAGCAGGTCTTATAAGTGATATCACCATCGACACGATCCGCCACAATGCGCATCTTCTCGATAGTGCCATCATCTACGACCGCGATTACAGCTTCGATTATTTTGGTTTCAAAACCCTGGAGCGTTCGTACCTGCTCCGTATGTATGGTAAAGTGGTGGAACGTCCACAACACATGTTGATGCGTGCATCGGTGGGTATCCACGGAAATGATATCGCATCCGCAGTGGAGACGTATAATCTGATGTCTGAAAAATGGTTTATCCACGCGACACCAACATTATTCAATGCAGGCACACCTAAACCACAGTTAAGCAGTTGCTTTCTGCTGAGCATGGTGGACGACAGCATTGAAGGTATTTTCGAAACGCTGTCACGTTGCGCCAAGATCAGCCAGAGTGCAGGCGGTATTGGCCTTAGCATTCATAATATACGTGCAACAGGTTCCTACATTAAAGGCACTGGTGGCACAAGTAATGGTATCATTCCCATGCTTCGTGTATTTAATGACACAGCACGTTATGTTGATCAGGGAGGAGGCAAACGTAAAGGTGCCTTCGCAGTCTATATCGAGCCATGGCATGCTGACATCTTCGAATTCTTGGAACTGAAGAAAAACCATGGTAAAGAAGAAAACCGCGCACGCGATCTCTTCTATGCATTGTGGATTTGCGATCTGTTCATGGAGCGTGTAAAAAATAATGAAAACTGGTCGCTCTTCTGCCCGAATGAAGCACCAGGTCTATGCGATACGTATGGTGGAGAATTTGAAGCTCTTTATCACAAATATGAAGCTGAAGGAAAAGCACGTAAAGTGGTAAAAGCACAGGACATCTGGAGTGCAGTGATCGAAAGTCAGATCGAAACCGGTACACCTTATATGTTGTACAAGGACGCAGCTAACAAAAAGAGCAACCAAAAGAATCTCGGTACGATCCGTTCCTCCAATCTCTGTACGGAGATCATGGAATATACATCTGCAGATGAAGTAGCAGTTTGTAATCTCGCATCTATCGCATTACCAAAATATGTGAACGATGGTGTATTCAATCACAAACAACTGTATGACATCACACGTGTCGTAACACGTAATCTGAATAAAGTCATTGATGTCAACTACTATCCGATCCCGGAAGCGAAGAACAGCAACATGCGTCACCGCCCGATCGGGATTGGAGTGCAGGGATTAGCTGATGCATTCATTCTAATGGGCTTCGCATTTGACAGCCCTGAAGCGCGTACGCTGAATAAAGAAATATTTGAGACGATCTATTACGCTGCATTGTGTGAATCCAATTCAATTGCAGCGCGTGATGGTCACTATGAATCATTCCCAGGTTCCCCATCAAGTAAGGGCGAGCTCCAGTATGACATGTGGGGTGTTGAACCTTCTGCTCGCTGGAACTGGACTGAATTGAAAGCGAACATTGCAAAAACGGGTTTGAGAAATAGTTTGCTGGTGGCACCAATGCCTACCGCTTCAACAAGCCAGATCCTCGGCAACAATGAGTGTATCGAACCGTATACCAGTAATATCTACACACGTCGCACCCTGAGCGGTGAATATATCGTCGTCAACAAACATTTGCTCAATGACCTGATCCGCCTCGGCATGTGGGATGAGGACATGAAAGAAGCACTGATCGTGAGCAACGGTAGTGTGCAGCATATCGTGGGTCTGCCACCGGAATTAAAAGAACGATACAAGACTGTATGGGAGATCAGCCAAAAAG
>JBBREG010000157.1:0-8872 GCA_038203125.1 Chitinophagales bacterium | reverse complement strand
CGATCAGCCCCGCGAGTGTGGTCGCCATGATATTGAGGAACAAATCTGTCCAAAAATCTGTAGCCACGACATTGACACCCGCACTTAAGAGAAGGATATGGTCATACACTGCCTGGCATACAGAAAAGAATACCCAGATGGCCGTAATCCACAGGATCTTTTGCAACTCACTCCGGTTCCTGAGGACTTCCAGGAAGTTTTGTGATTCATTTTGATCCGTAGGCTGTGTCTGCACGATGTGTTGGGAAAATCGGATTAGCGGTCAAAATTAGTTATTCCCTAAAGGAGTAGCCGCGAATTGAGTAAGAAATAGGGAAAACCGTGGTGGCTATAAACGGAACCGGGTTGGGGTATGTTTATGAGGCATACGTATCCCGGCTGGTCGCCAAGGTATCAAATTAAAATTATTTATAATATGAATTTAGGTTTATATTTGTGCATAGCAGGCTACGTGTCAGTATGATCAGACAACAACTTTCACAAAAGTTCCTACAAAAACTCTCCCCGCAGCAGATTCAACTCATGAAGCTGTTGCAGATCCCGACAGTTTCACTGGAGCAACGTATCAAAGAAGAACTCGAAGCAAATCCTGCTTTGGAGGAACCCGATTCCTATTCCGATTCATCAGAGTCCAATAGTGAGGACAAGCAGGAAGAACCTGATAAGGAGAAAGATGAAGATTTCGAATTGGATGATTACCTGACCGATTACATCGAAGATGATCCGGTAAGCTATCACTCTACAGAACCTCAGCACGAACAACGTGATAAAAGTCTGCCGGCTGTAGTCTCCAGTACCTTTCATGATTATCTTGATCAACAACTAGGTCTGCTGAACCTGGATTCCGAAGTTCATCGCATCATTGCGAATCAGATCATCGGAAGTATTGATGATGCAGGTTACCTGCGTCGTGACATTTCCGCACTGACAGATGATATTCTCTTTGCATACAATATAGAAGTTACCTCTAAACAAATTGCGGAGGTGCTTACGATGATCCAGCGATTCGATCCGCCGGGCGTAGGTGCAAGAGATCTCAGGGAGACATTAATGATCCAGTTGCAAATTCGGATGAGTGTGGCTGAAAATCAGGGCGACCATGAGCTTGTCACAGTACTCAAACTTGCCCAGCTAATCATCACAAAACATTTTGAAGCGTTTTCCAAAAAGCATTTTTCAAGACTTCAGCGACAACTTGAAATTTCAGAAGATCTGCTGAAAGGCGCACTGGATGAGATATTAAAATCAAATCCAAAACCCGCCAGCGGATATACAAGCCAGTTTGATACACAAACGCAAACGATCATCCCGGATTTTATGGTGACCAATCGGGACGGTGACCTGGATCTCACCATGGACATGCGGAATGCTCCGGACCTGCGTGTCAATGATCAGTATGTGGATATGCTGAAATCCTATCAGTCCAGCCGGGTCAACCATCAACCAAATAAAGAGAATAAAGAGGCGATCATTTTTATCAAACAAAAAATTGATTCAGCCAAATGGTTTATTGATGCGATCAAACAACGCCAGCATACCCTTAAGCAGACAATGTATGCCATCATGCAATTTCAGAAAGAGTTTTTCCTGACCGGAGATTCCACGAAACTGAAGCCCATGATCCTGCGCGATATCGCCGAACTGACAAGTCTCGATATCTCAACGGTATCCCGGGTAGCCAGCAGTAAATTTGTGCAGACAGAATTCGGTACGAAACGGTTGAAAGATTTTTTCTCTGAATCTATTGTCAATACAGAAGGTGAAGAAGTTTCTACCCAGGAAGTGAAATCAATCCTTGGAGAAATCATCGGAAAAGAAAATAAACGGAAACCCCTCTCTGATGAAAAACTCCGGCAGATGCTGGAAGAAAAAGGATACAGTATCGCAAGACGTACAGTAGCCAAGTACCGGGAGCAATTGAATATCCCTGTTGCCCGACTGAGAAAGGAATTGTAAACAAAACAATACAATTTTTATTCAGCGATCGAATTCAACGCGTTCTGAATTTTTTCAATCAACAAATCCACTTCATCATCACTAATGATTAATGGTGGGTAGAGGCGGATGGAATTTTGATTAAATAAAAACCAGTCCACCAAGAGTCCTTCTTTACGACAGGCGTTAATTGCCTTTGGCAGATCTTCCTTATGATGCAGATCGATTGCCAGCATTAGACCTGTGCCTCTTACTTCCCTGACTAAATGATGCAGGCACAAAGATTCCTGAATTTTTTTTCCTTTTCCAATGGCTTTCCCTGCCAAGTCATTATCTATCGTAACTTCTATTGCCGCAAGACTTGATGCACAACACAATGCATTACCACCAAAAGTTGTCAGGTGTCCGAGAACGGGATTATGTGATAATACGTGCATGATATCATGGCTTGAAATAAATGCACCCAAAGGGAGTCCACCTCCGAATGCTTTTGCCAGTAAGAGAATATCCGGTTCGACATGGCTATGTTCAAAGGCCCACAGTTTACCGGATCTGCCCATACCAGTCTGGATCTCGTCCAGGATCAGAAGGGCACCCATGTCACGACATTTCATTTTTACCGCAGCCAGATAATTTTCTTCCGGAAGTATTACCCCTGCTTCACCCTGTACAGGCTCCATGATCACTGCTGCTGTCTTTTTACTTATTCGCTCAAGGTCTTCAATCGAATTAAAATCAATATGCTTTATACCCGGCACTAAAGGCCGAAGAGCTGTTGTATGTTCCTGATCACTGCGTAAACTCTCTGCTCCGGCTGTACTGCCGTGATAGGAATGTCGACAGGCAATGATCTCATAGCGGCTTGTATATTTTCGCGCAAGTTTTAATGCGCCTTCTACAGCCTCTGCACCTGAATTTGTAAAATAAGTTGCTGATAGATTTTCAGGTAGTAATTCAGCAAGCCGTCTCGCAAGTTTTATCTGAGGACTTACGATGTGCTCGCCATATACATGTGTGTGCAGATGGAGATCGAGTTGTTCTAGTATAGCGGTAATAATATGTGGATGACGATGCCCTAGTGAGGAAACAGCAATACCAGAGATGCCATCGATGTAGGCATTTCCTGCCTGGTCGTATAAGTATATTCCTTCACCACGTGAAACCTCGAAACCATCAGGTTCAGGAGAGGTCTGTGCAATATGACGGAGGAAGTCCGATCTCATGGAAATATTTTAAGGAGCAAAGGATCAAGGGAGAAAAGGAAGAATGAAAAGGTAATAATGGTTATATGGTTATATGGTTATTTTGGGGATGTTTTTCAGGGCTACAGCATATTACTGTGCTGCCTTCTTCCTTTCTTCCCTTCTTCCGCTATTTCAACTCCATCAGATTCTTCAGCTTGAAGAAGATATCCGTATTATCATACATGCCGCGAAATAATTCAGATCCGGGTCCCGCAGCAAAAACAGGGATCATCAGCGCTGTATGGCTTTTGGTGGTGAATGCCACTTCTATTTGATTTAATTTCGAACCGGGATTGACAGCAAATCCACCAGTCTCATGATCAGACGTAACAACAACTAACGTGTTTCCATTCGCTTCAGACCAATCTAACACCTGCCCGATCACTTTGTCAAATTCAAGTAATTCTGTTATTACATAATTCGCATCGTTCGCGTGACCTCCCCAATCGATTTGGGATCCTTCGATCATCAGGAAAAATCCTTCGGGTGAACGGTCCTCTAAAAACTGTAATGATTTGCTTGTAGCTTCTGGCAGATAATTTCTTCCTTCACGCTCAGGCAAGGGCTCTCCTATTGCAGTGAAGTAGCCAATATTTTTTGCAGTCTTGACATTCAATTCAGAGATCTCCTGTTCAAAATAACTGGTGATATCATATCCTCTGGCATTTAATTCTACTACAAGATCGCGTTGATCCACCCGCTTGGTGAATGACTTCATGCCACCTCCAATAAATAAATCAATAGGTGTATCCAGGAATGATAAAGCAATGCCTTCCGCTTCTTCACGTCCATTGACGTGGGCTATAAAAGCAGCAGGAGTCGCGTGTGTTACACTACTTGTCACGACCATCCCTGTAGCCATGCCTTTCGCTTCAGCCATCTCGAGAAGTGTGGGCACAGACTCTTTTTGTGGATTGACACCAATAGCACCATTATACGTTTTGACACCGGAAGCAAATGCGGTTGCGCCGGCAGCACTGTCTGTTACGAGATTATCTGATGAATGTGATTTATGAAAACCAATATTTTTAAATCGTTCAAAGACGATCTTATTATTGTTCATATACATGGCCCCGGTAATCTGTGGCATTCCCATACCATCACCGATGAGAAAGATCACATTCTTTGGCTTCTCTCCTTCCGGAACATTATTTACAATGGGTCCTACGGATGCATTTCGGGACGTTTCACAACCAGTGATTATTAGAAGCGAAGCAATGATCAGGATGGAGTATATGGATTTACATGGCTGCGTATTTTTTCCCGGGAAGGGATTTGATAGCACCTTTAAATTCAAGGGTAAGTAAGATAGCAGCAAGTTCACCAGGTGTGGATTTAGATTCATAGGCTAAGGTATCAATATCTTTTTCGCCGCTCCCAACGATCAGACTGTAAATTTTCTGCTCATGTTCTGTCATTTCCACGAAAAGATCTGCCTGAAATGACTGTTGCCTGGTCTTTTTGTTCCATGAGAGCAGATTTACTATGTCATCACCTGTCTCAATCAGGTGAGCCTGCTGATTTTTGATAAGGTAATTGCAACCACTGGATACACGGTCTATTTTTCGACCGGGTACAGCAACGACATCCTTATTGTAATCGTTTGCCAGCTGCGCCGTGATCATGGAACCACCTTTTACACCTGACTCCACCACCACCAGCACATCACACATACCGGCAACAATCCTGTTGCGCATCGGAAAATTAACCGCATCTGGTCCTGTGTGGTAGGTAAACTCCGTGATGATACCCCCTTTTTCCATCATTTTATGTGCGACACCAGAATGTACATCGGGATAAATCACCCCCATACCGCTTCCCATGACACCAACAGTTGTGATGCCTGTTTGCAGGCAGTGCTTGTGTGCCGCGATATCAATCCCATACGCTAACCCGCTTACAATCGTGACATCATAGGGTGCTAAGGTCTCCACGATCTCCTCAGTTACTGCTTTACCATAAACAGTTGGTTTGCGCGTACCGACGATCGCAATAATACGTTCCGGATTAAAGTCAATTTTACCTTTATAGTAAAGCAACAGAGGTGAATCCGGAATGTGTCTGAGTCTGGATGGATACTCAGCATCGTGAAAAAATACATAGCCGATGTTTTGTTTTTCCATCAGGGATAATTCTTCATCAGCAGTATCAAGTGAGGTGGCAGACCGGATTATCTGCGTAGCGATTTCTTCACCAATACCTGGAATGGTCTTAAGAATTCTTTTTTGTTCTGTAAAGACAGCTTCGATACTTCCGCAATAGGATATGAGCTGGCGGGCGAGCACAGGCCCGACGGATGGGATCATCGTGATGGCGATCTCATAGAGATTTGTTTTCCTGGTTTTCATGGTGAAGTTCTATTCTACATTTCGCAGCGCCGGATTTAGTTGATAAGCTTTGTTAAGATAATTAGTTCCCTGCACCTGATCACCACCTTTATATAAAGCCTGGCCCAGCGCAAATAAAAATTTGGGATCATTATTGGCAATTTTTTCCGCCAGTTTCAGATACTGAACGGCCGAAGGGTATTCCATCTCCTGCACGGTAAGGATCTCATAACCAACACGGTAATAAAAATCAAGCAGGGCTTGCCGGTCTGCCCTGTCATTGAGGTATTCCATGTATTGATATACGTATGCCGTGTTAGGACTTACTGTCAATATTTTTTCAAACTCATTCAGAAGTTTTGGAAGGTCTCGGTCACGTTGGTATTCATCCGCGATCAAACCTGAGTAGATCTGGTTGGCTGCCTCATAGGATGGATGAATCGCAAGAGAGCGTTTTGCATAATACATGGCTTCCTGGTATAATTGCTGACGCAACACCAGATCACTGGTGTCACGTCCTTCTTCGTACAATGCCGTTGCCATAAAACAATTGGCACGAGCACTGTTTTCAGACACCAATACGGCCTGGCCATTCAGGCTCAATGAATCTTTCCATGCAGGAATTCGGACATAGGTTTTAAAAGCATATCCTCCGACCAATAACAACAGCACTGCAATCGCAGCATATTTCATCCAGGGCTTCGAACCATGAATACCATGGTTGACCAGTACCCATGCGCTTACAAGTGAAAATGCAATGGAGGGAATAAAGATGAATCGTTCATTCATAAAGGTCCCGACAGGAAACACAAAATTCGATACGATGGAAAGCGTTGCAACAAAAAATCCGATGCTCCATGCATAGATGCTTTTTTTTCTCCATAATGCAAAGAAAAGAATGGCCAATCCGAGATACAACAGAATCGAGATCAATGCCCCTGGTTTAGCAAGTGTCATAATCGGTACATGATATGGGTAGTAATCATGCGTTAGTGGATGCGGAACAAGGAGCAATCGGATGTATTCACCCAGGGTGTACATGATGGTTGCAAACCGTTCATCACTGGTCATTTCCACAAAAGGATTATTCATCAGGTCCTTGATCTCAGTACCACTACTGAGGAAATATCCGATCACATTTGTACGGATGATGATGTAAATGATGGCTGCGATCAGTGAAGGCATCAGGGTCATAAAATAGTCTTTCCCTTTGGCCTGCGTAAAAAAGTACAACGTCAACGGAATAACGGCCAGGAACGTAATTGCATTTTCCTTTGACATGAGACCGAGGAACATAGAGACACCGCTTGCTATGAGATAAATCATTTCCCGTTTTGGTAAATAGCGGAGGGCAAAATATAATGCACCTAATCCACCAATAGCTGTCATGATCTCATCACGTCCCTTGATATTCGCTACCACTTCAGAATGTACAGGATGGAGAATATATAAGGCAGCAGTGAGAAAAGGAATACCTGTTAACCAAAGAGTATTTTCTTTTTTAGGTATGAGGATAGAAAAAATCCGCATGATCAGTAACCCGATCATGCCATACAACAGGATATTAATGAAATGGCGAATAAACGTGTTGTCCCCAAAAATATCCTGTTCAATAGCAAAAGTTACAATAGAAAGTGGGCGGTAACGTGCCCCTGCCACCAGGTCTCTCTGGCCACCGAAATAGCCGGCAAAACTCTCTGTGCTCAGAATTTCCCAGATACCATCAAAGCCTTTTTTGGTATACTGGTTATTGCTGATGACAATCTGATCGTCCAGCACATACCCATAAGGCAGGCACATCCAATAGAGGGCAAAAGCCAGCACAGGGATAATGATTGCTTCTTTCCAATGCCGGGTCCAGAAGCCGGGTTTAAAATCAAGCTCCGCGAAAGCAGATTTTTTCGACTTTAGTTTGGTGATCTTTTTCGGAGGTGAGGATTTCGCCATGGCGGATAAAGATAAGCGGCTCTCGTATTACCGCAAATGGTTATTTGTTTTTCAAAAACCGAATCCCTATCTTTCTTTTTTGTAAAAAACCCTTATGTATAGCACCAAAGCAATCCCCATTTTGCTATTGGCGTTTTTTGGTTGTTTCTCCTCACCAGTTGATGCCCAGATCAATCTGAAATCAGGTTATAACTTTTCGATTCCGTCTGCTGACGGACTTAATGAGGTTATTCGCTCTTGGAATCAAAAACAATCATACACGTCATCATTCCATAAATTAACATGGCTTCATGGTTTTGAAGCAGGCATCCGGTTCCGCACCGGAGTTCATGCCCTGGAACTTACCTACCAGGGGGCATATAACGTATTGAAGGCTGAAGGCACAGACAATAATGAAGCCTTCACGGATAAAATCAAAATAGCAGTTCATAGCGGAGCCATTGGCTATCAGGTCGCTGACGGCTTATTTGGAGCTGGGGTTGACCTGCAATACCAGTTTTATAAGGATAAATTCGAAGGTGGCCTGAGTGGGGATGTCTTTAAAGACGTACAGAAAATGACCGCCCTGAAGGCATATTTCATGTTTACCTTACAGGGAGGGCAGGGTATCGATATGGCCCTCCAGCCTTATTACATTCTACCCTTTACTGAATTTGATGCCCAACCCCTCGCCAATTATTTCCAGGTAGAGACTTCTGAGAAAAAAGAGAAATGGATACGATTTGGGCTCACGGTATTGTTTTATAACGGGAAAAAATAGTTTGTCTTCCCGGATTAACTTTGCCGGTTCATGTCATTTAAGCTTACATCTCAATATCAACCTACGGGTGATCAGCCCGAAGCGATCCGCCAATTAGTACGCGGCGTTAGACAGGGTGAACAGGGTCAGGTACTGCTCGGTGTTACCGGCTCAGGTAAAACCTTCACTATTGCCAATGTGATCCAGGAAGTCCAAAAACCGACCCTGGTCCTGACGCACAATAAGACACTGACGGCGCAACTTTACAGCGAGTTCAAAGAATTCTTCCCGGATAATGCGGTCGAATATTTTGTCTCCTATTATGATTACTATCAGCCAGAGGCGTATCTCTCCCATTCGGACACGTATATCGAAAAAGATCTCTCTATCAATGAAGAGGTTGACAAACTGAGGCTTCGTGCGACTTCATCACTGCTTTCCGGCAGGAGAGATATCATCGTAGTGGCATCTGTATCCTGCATTTATGGTATGGGCAATCCGGAAGATTACAAAGCTGGTATCATCCGTCTGCAGGTAGGGGATGTATTTCCGCGAAATGCTTTTTTATACAAACTCGTTGACAGCCTGTACAGCCGAACGGAGGGCCAACTCATGCGGGGTAATTTTAGGGTGAAAGGAGATACAGTCGATGTACATCTCCCATATGCAGATTATGGATA
>JBBREG010000156.1:0-8920 GCA_038203125.1 Chitinophagales bacterium | reverse complement strand
GCTGATGATTCATTCTCAAATACAGTCACAGGTTCGATGACAAATTGATCAGTGTAATCCTTCGTCACAATATCAAATATGATTTTACCGGTACCACTTGCGTTTGGAGTTAATGCCATGCGAAAGATGCCAGGCTGGCTTGGCATCTCTGTCACATTTTCCATTTCCCCATCGTCTACCTGCAGTCTGACAGTAACCTTGCCCTCAGTGAGCGCTGTGAAATTTTTACCAAGACGGGTAAGATGCGTGGCAAATCTAGACTCCTCACCTACCACGAGAGGTTTGAACTCAACAAAAATTTCAGTTTTAGCTGAGTACATAGTATACGCAAGCGCTTCCAGTATTGAGGCTTCGGCAGCAGTAATATGATTCCCATCAGAATCATGAGCGTTTTCACCATGTTGATTTTGGCACGCAACAAATGCAAAGGAAAGGAGTATGATAACGCCAATAGCGGACAGCGCAAAAAAGACTTTTTGCATAACAAAAGATTTTGACTTTGAAACAATGACAGCACTTATACCTGGAGGGTATTAGTTAAATTTTCCAATCAAAAATGAATTGAAAAAGAATATATCAGGAAAGGAAAAAAGGTGGACCGCGAAGACCTGCACAAAGTGAAAGAGGATTCAGGTATGTTTTTGGGCGATTACCAACAGGTAAAACAGTGACTACGAACTGGTCAAAAGATAATATTTCCCAAACATTCGTGTCATAATAATTCGTGACCGGGAAGATTTTCGTATAAATGGAAAATGGAGGATGGTTTTGGTAAGATGATTCTTCACTGTCATCGTGAGAATGCCAATCAAAACCGTGGAATGTATGTAAGCCACCATTGTCGTGAGCGTGGTCATGATGGTGATCATTAGAAAATAAGGACGCAAAGCTTTCAAGGTGATTGTCATGATGGTGATGATGAGGCACCAAGGTGTGGGCCAGCATGATTCCATACGCAAGATAGAGAAGAAATATATGAAAAGCTTTTTTACGCATTCCCGAGGATTAAGGTAAAGGTAGGCTTTTATCTTACGTGAGCCTAATTCTATGAAGCGGCTGTAGAAATTTTAACTGATCATTAGCAACAAAACTTTTTTGGAGGAGGATTATTTGTATACATCCCGCCGATGGGATATGCAAAAACTAAACACAATACCGGAATTCATAGAATCGGTTTTTATCTATCTAAATTGGGGCAGCAAGTATAGGCCAGGATGCCTAGTCTCTAAGAATCATACGGATGGAAATTTTAATGAGTTGTTATCCACGCCTGAAAGGCGTCAATTTCTTTATTTTGATCGCGGATGATTTTCTCAGCTAATTTCTTCAATTCGAATTCCTTTCCGTGCGCGATTTCATTTTCAGCCATGGTGACAGCACTTTCATGGTGAGGTATCATCATCATAAGAAAATCTTTATCCGGATTTCCGCTCATTTGCATACGCATCATTTTAGTCTCCATATTTTTCATAATGTCAGACAGTTCATTGTGCATTTCGCCGTGTTCCATTTTTGCCGGATTCATTTTATGTTTGCCCGCAAATTCCTGCATCTGGGCAATTTCTAATTTTTGGGAGTTGATAATATTTTGAGCCATGGCTTTCACTTGCGGATCGGTACCGGTAGCCAGCACCACCTCACTCATATCAATAGCTGACTGATGGTGCATGATCATCATATTGGCAAAGTCAAGATCAAAATCCCCGGTCATCTTCATCATATTCATTTCGGCCATTTTCCCCTTCATGGATTGCATCATTGATTGGTTCTCATGATGCGAGCCCATCGTATCCATATGAGTAGTTGGAGTTTCCGTTTGATCTTCGTTGCTCGTAACGGATACTTTGGTCTTGTTTTCACAGGATTGAAAAAGACAACAAGAAAGAATTGTGGTAAGAAGAAGAAATAGATTTTTCATGGAGGAATAATTTGAATTGTTTAAAAACACTATGTGGCTACCGCTGGGAAGGTTTGATTTTACGTAGGATTGACAGTCGGTTCAGGGAGTTTATCGGCTGGGAAGCCCGGATCCCTGGTTTAGGCAATCTATAGAATACTTTTTGAGTGAAATTGTTTAATCAATTTTAGAATGCAGGAGAATCCACTAATAGATTAGAGACTGATTCCGTCGCCTTTCACAGATAAGTAATTACCCTATACCTGAGGTCTTCCTGGTTTTATAAAATCTGAAGGCAGATGAGATGTAAACAGGTATGATTCAGCAAGAGAATTTCAGGAATGGACAAACGTAATTTGAGATGTAATGAAATATCACTTCCCTTCTTATTATTTCACTATTACTTTATGGGTACCTAAAACTCCCAATCCCACCTGAGCTTTCAGGAAATATATTCCTGGTGGTATGTTTCCTGTTTTGATTTGATAAATGCGGGTGTCATTACTTTCTATAAAGGACGCTGTACGGACAATTCTTCCCAATTCATCGGATAATTCAAAGGTTATTTTACCAGTCGGATTCGAGGCCAATTCCACTGTCAGTGAACTACCTGAATAGACCGGATTGGGGAATAGACGAAATTCATGGGGACCTGGTATTTTGTCAGCCGAGGATACTATAGCTTTTCCTGGTGTGATTCGTATGATCCGGGCTTCAGAGGGTATATCATCCACCATGGCCCAGAGGAGGTACCATCCAGGAAGTGATCGGAGAGAGTCATCCGTGATGTACGCCTCAATCGATTGGCCTTGCTGTGTAAAAGTTAGATCGAGAAATCGGTTTTCACCGCAGTTCATCATGTGTGTAACAGCCTGGGTGCTTTGTAAAATAATTTTAGTAGGTGCATTAGTGAAACCGACATCAAAGTGAATCGACTCACCCCGTTGATAATCTGTTTTTTCCAGATTCAGGATCTGTGGACGAACCCCCCTGAATAAGTACGGAGGTTCATATGCATCAATGATGCTTAGTGTCGGTTCGTTTCCGGGTTCTCCTTCCCCGCCCACAACGATTACACGACCGTCAGGCACAAGAACAGCCAGGGCATGATACTCCCGCATTCTGGGCATAGGTGCAAGACGCCGCCAGGTATCCGCATATGGATCATAGAGATCGGTGAGGTTCATGTAGTTCCACTGATTTACTGGTGATGGATCATTGGGATCCTCTTTTGCACCTGCCAGTGTGAGGATACGCTGATCGGGCAAAAGCACGGTTTCGGCCCGGGAACGCAGTGGTGCAAAATGGGCGCCAAGCCGCCAGGTATCCGTGATTGGGTTGTACCGCTCCACCAGGTAACCACCGGCGCCTGCAGGGAAGGGCTTAAAGCCGATAGCAATTACTTCCCCTTCAGGTAAATGTACCAGCTCATGATCAACATGATCACCGTTCGGCATTCGGTTGCCCTGGATGAAATCAGATGCAGGTTCCCACTGGCCGGTTTCGGGATCGAAGAGTTGGGGAGGACGGAACGTCATTAGCGCTTTGCCATTGTAAAGGGTCAGCATGGGGGATTGTTCGTTGGCAATGGCTACCTGATCAGTCCATTCTGTCTCACCGGTAAGCGGGTCGTAAAGTTCTGACGTGTTTACCCGGATCGGGTTGTTGAGACCTCCACCTCCAACGATGAGGAGTCTGCCATCAGCCAATTGAGTCATGGAGGGATACCAGCGATAGTCAAGCATAAGTGGAAGCGCCTGCCATGATTTACTGATGATGTTGTAATTTTTTATTTTATTGGTCCCTGGTCCATAAATATCCTGCGTCGTACCACCGGCCATTATGATGTTACCATTCCACAAAAGTTTTGAGGCAACGCAGCCCTGTACAAATTCATCGCCAGGTATGGTTGTGGTATCATTCACTGCGGGGTCAAAAGCAAATGGGTCCTTCGTGTTGTGACAATAATAGATGGAACCATCAGGCATTAATATACCCAGGTCTGTTCCTCCAAGCGGTTCAGGAGAATTCATAATAGTAGTCCAAACGCCTTGCTCTGTTTCACGTGTGAGCTGAGCATTATAAATGACAGTATCAATGATGCCGGTAGTTGCATTTTGGAAATACGCATATCCGGTTTTCGCTGCTCCCAGGAAAAGATAAGGTCCACCTGCCGGAAGATTTTCAATTCTATATTGACCCAATGCGTCCGTACGTGTTTCCCTGAACAGTGATGTATCACCGTTGAACAAAGTGACACGGACATCGATCACTGGCGAGCCAGTAGAGTCAGTGATCGTGCCAATTAGTGTCTGAGCTGTTATAAGATTGCCAGCTAAGAATAGTAATGCAATAAACAGACAAATAAAATGACGCATAAAGAGAAATTAAACAATGGGTTATACAGCGATGATCGTAAAAATTAAACAAAATTGAAATGGTTAGAGTTTTCCTGCATGGAAAGATAATTCAATCAACCACATTAACTCATAGCGTTTTTGGCCAGAACCATGTAAAAAAGCCCTGGTGATGACAGGGGCTCCTTTACATGAATAAATGTTTTATCGATTATTGAGAACTGTAATCTGCTTTGTAAAGATTTCTCCTCCAGCTATCATTTTTATCAAATACATACCTGTGCCCAGGCCGCTTCCATCGATTTGCTCAGTATGCATACCCTGTGATTGGTATTCCATTAAGATTTGACGAAGTCGACGTCCTGTTACATCATACAATTCAATTTGAACATTTGCTTCCTTTGAAAGCACATACTGAAGTGTAGTGGATGTCGTGAATGGATTCGGATAGTTGATGATGAATCTCTGAAGATCAGAATCTCCTTCCTGAAGTTCCGCTATAACTGAATTTATACTTTGCCCAGCGAAGGTCGGCTGAAGAGTCGGTCTGTAAGCTTGAAAATTTGATGCTGGCGCTTCCGGAGAATGGAGGGGAAGCATATTATTTTCATCACTTGGCGGATGATGCACGAAGACATGGTGGCATATGTGGCTGGTGCATTCGCCATCATCATCCGTGGTGAAGAGGCATACCACATAGTTGCCTGGACTGGCATACGTGTGGGATGGATTTTGTTCACTGGATGTAGATCCATCGCCAAAACTCCATGCCCAGGTGCCGATGGTCCCTTCGCTTGTCGATTCATCAAGGAAGTCAAATGTCAGGATGGTCGGGTCGGGTTGAAGGAAGCTGAAGGCTGTATGGCATATGCCGGCGGGCGGATGATGCACGACTACATGATGGCAAACATGATTTGTGCATTCACCATCGTCATCAGTAATGGTTAGGCAAACCAAAAAGGTACCGGGTGCCTCGTATAAATGTGTTGGATTTTGTTCACTTGAAGAATTACCGTCACCAAAATTCCAGTGCCAGGTGCCAATAGTTCCTTCGCTTGTCGAATGATCAAGGAAAACAATCATGTGAACATTTGGATCCGGTTGATTAGCCGTAAAACCAGCGTGGCATATTCCTGCCGGTGGATGATGTATTATTATTTGATGGCACACATGGTTCGTGCAGCTTCCATCATCGTCGGTGATGGTCAGACAGACCAGATAGGTGCCGGGATCAGTGTACGCATGTGACGGGTTTTGCTCAGAAGATGAATTGCCATCTCCAAAATCCCATGCCCATGTACCAATTGTACCTTCATTAGTGGACTCGTCCGTAAAGTCAATGATGGTCTGGTCGGGATCAGGCTGGTGAGTGCTAAAGGCCGCATGGCAATTACCAGCAGGTGGATGATGCACGACGATATGGTGACAAACATGGCTTGTGCAGATGCCATCATCATCTGTAATAATCAAACAAACCAGATATGTACCCGGCTCATCGTATGTATGAGTTGGATTTTGATTAGTGGAAGTGTTTCCATCCCCAAAGTCCCAGGCCCAGGAGCCGATCATACCCTGACTGGTAGACTGGTCTGTGAAATCGATAGTCTGAAGATTCGGATCAGGCTGCAATGACTCAAAAGATGCATGACATGTCCCTGGCGGTGGAGCGTGGATAACAACCTGATGACAGAAGGTGGCCGTACATCCGGGATTGTGCGCAGTTATGGTGAGGCAAACATGGTAAGTACCTTCTTCCTCATAAATGTGTATTGGGTTTTGCTCTGTGCTTGTCTGGCCATCTCCGAAGGCCCAATGGAAATCTGTAATAGTTCCATCTGCGGAAGATTGATCATCAAATGTGACCGTATAGCCGTCAATAGTAAAATGAAATCCAGGTGTGCAGTGTTGCGCATACCCTTGCTGAAAGCCCATCATAAGGCACACCAGGGAGAGCAACAAACCACGATGATTGCCGGAGGTAAGAGTTGGTAGAATCAGATTCATATAGGTTATATTGAAATGAATGAATTAAAAAGAAGTACAGATGGGAATTGAGCTGATAGATTGGTGTTTCACAATGAATTTTCTATAGTTGAATAGTCATCAGGATTAAGACGCTTCATTGAGCAAAAGGTTGGGTAGATTTCAGGCGGTAATGCCATGAACTGCTAGTTAAATTATTGGACCCCGAATAAAGCAGTTGCTCTTCCTTCTGTCAAATGGATAATATGTCCATTCGGGTCAGCAAGGTTGCATTCAAATTCAAGCATCGCTTTTTTATACGGTTTGCTTTCAAAAATAATATCCTCTACGGAAATAATTTTAAATGAAGTATTCTGAGTGGTAGCATCCGAAGAGAATTTTATTCCGGCAGGATCAAACCAGGTCACATTTGCAGCCAGGGGAATAAAATGATCCTTATTCTGGTAGTGTCGTGTTCCCGGAAAAATCGAATGGTCGAGATCAGCCTGTAATACACCCTGTTCATTTTGATAATTATTGATGGAAATCTCCATTTGAGAATGGAATGGATTGTTTGTACTTTTTAGGGTGAAATTAAATTCACGAAATGTCAGGATATCACTCACGGAAACACTACCGACATAGGATGCAAGGCCCCCTGCCAAATAAATTGAATCGTGATTTAATGTAGCACTGATGTACACCAGGGGTGTCGTATTACCTGGTGGAGGATCCGGCTGTAAATGTTCCTTCTCGCACGAGACCATGGATAGGGATAAATAAAGAAACGCAAGATATTTCAGGTGAGCGAGGCACAACTTTTTCATGTTAGTTTATTTTTAGGGTCACCATCGTTTGAAGTGACCATGTGGGCTTATTGGTTACCCCTGTAACAAATCCTTCGTGATATGGATTCGTAAAATCGCGTGTAAAACGAGCACTGAAGTTAAAGTTTTCGGATACCCGAAATTGATAGCCTACTGATGCACCCGGGATCCAGGGTTTGATCCCATCCAAGTATCCATTCACATTATTTTCATACATCTCAGTGGAACGGTTCTCTATAATTTTTATATCAGAGAAGTTTCCTTTTGTATTGATTATCCAGGATGCCCGTAAACTTCCCAAAAGTGAATGTTTTTTTGTGAGTGCGACATAAAGAGTCAGTGGAATATAAATCTTTTGTAACGTATGAATTTGAATCGTTTGAGTGGAGACATTCCTATCCAGAAAATAGGATTCTAGTTGTGCGGTATCGTTTAGCTGGTATCCATTTTGACTGGCAAACAAACCAGCCAGGCCAATGGATAGCTTTGTAGAAAGGGAGTAGATGACTTCCAGGCCCCCAATTGGGGCTAACGTTATTTGACTTTTGGCTGATGTGTTCGGGGTATACATATTGACACCGCCATGCAGATAAACACCGAATAATTTGTTTGTTGCGGCAATCGGTTCCATTTCCTTTGAAGAGTCCGGGGTTGTAGAGGAGAGTGTACTTACATACAGCGAATCCTTCTGTAAAGTGTCAATTATCGCAGAAACAGAAAAAATCGAATTGGGATTGATGGTTTCCGAATTATTTGATGTGGAGGTTACACGTTCCTTCACTTCATGCTCGCGTGTGTCGAGCGAATCAAAGGAATGTTTCATAGCTTCCATCGATGTCGTTGAATCTGGAAAGGTTTGAGGGTTTGCAAGGTCACTGACGCTGGATTTTTTAGTTGGGGAGAGATTTTCAGAAGCTAGAAGTGAGGAATTTTTGCCAATAGGTTTGATATCTTCATTGGCTTCATATTCTTCTTTTGAGGCTTTCGGAAGGAAGGTGGATAGCGGATTAGTGCTTTTTATTTCTGGTGTTTTTTCTTGTGGAGTGAGTATGATTGTTGGAATATTATTCCCGTTAGTTTGCAAAAATTTGGTGTCTGATGGAGCTGCTGAATCTACGCGTGAACCACCCAACGTTTTGGGGATGTTAATTTGGGTTTTTGAAACGATATTTCCCTGGGCAGGATCAGGGGATACAGGATGATTAGTTTTGGCTGGCAACTTTGTGAAGTTATTGTCTGTGAAAATTAGCGTGATACCTGACAAAAGGATGCCTGCAAAAAGAAGAAAGAACAGAAACCATCTTCTCTTTTTCTTTTTTTGCTGTTCATTCAGCAAGTGATTCATCAATTCCCAATCCCCTTCCCTGGACGAAAGAGAATAATCAGAGAGGGATGCTTTGAATAGACTATCGATATCCAGCCTTTTCTTCACCATGTCTTGGATTTTTATTTTTTAGTGCAACTGCCGTATAGATTTTATCCTTGAGAAGTTTGCGGGCGTTGGATAAATGCCATTTGGAAGTGCCTACTGTTATTTTTATTTTTTCGGCGATCTGTTTGTGTGTACTATTATCGATGACAAATAGGTTAAACACGACCCGAGTCGCTGGCGGTAGCTCTGCTACCATGGCGAACAATTCGTCGCTCGAAAAAGCTGATGTATCGGCAACAAATTCTTCATGGGTTGTTTCGACTTCAGAAGGTTCTCCATAAAGATGAAATTCATTGGTGTGGATGAAATGAGCTTTGTAGGTTTTATTTTTTCGTACGAAATCAATGCATGCGTTGATAGCGATTCTTTTTATCCACGCATCCAGAGTTCCTTCAGATTTGTATTGACCAATTCCGGAAAAAACCTTCAAAAATACCTGGTTTAA
>JBBREG010000155.1:0-8939 GCA_038203125.1 Chitinophagales bacterium | reverse complement strand
CCTTACATGGAAGTGCCGATAATCTTTTTTGGCAGGTTTTGCATTCCTGAATACAACACACGCTGCTACCGGATGTGAACCCTGAATGTTACTGTTGTCAAAACATTCGATATGCATGGGCACCTTTTCCATCCTCAGATCCTTCTGTAACGTTGCTAATATTCGTTCGGCCGGTGTCTGCCGGATATTATTTAGCTTCTCTTTTTGTTTTTGGAGGAGGAAATACCTCACATTCTTCATAGAGAGATCAAGGAGTTCTTTTTTCTCCCCACGTTGAGGCACAGTAAGCGTTAGGCCCTGTTCGATCAACTGGATTTTAAAAGGAGCAATAATTTCTTCTGTGACGCTATTAAATTTTTCCCTTAACCTGTCAATCGTGAATGTCAATAATTCTGATTCATCTTCATTCAAATTCTTCTGTAATTCCTGGGTATAACTATTAATGATCGTTCCCTGGGCTACTTTTAAATAATTGACATATGCATATGTTTCATCTGATACAATACTAAATACATCCAAGTCGCGGGTCATATGACTAACCACAGTAGAGCGGGATTGGTAATCTTCAAATAAATTGAGCTTCTCTTTGATCTGTTGCGCTTTTTCGAACTCCATGTCCATCGCCAACTGGTCCATTTGATTTTTCAGATGCCGGAATACTTCTTTAAAATTTCCTTTCAAAATATTCCGCACTTGTTCGATACGTGCATTATATGTTTCTTCGGATTCCAGTCCTTCACAAGGTCCAAGGCAATTTTTAATATGAAACTCCAGACACACTTTGTATTTGCCGGCAGCAATGGGTTGTGGGTTGAGGTTTAAAGAGCAGGTACGTAAGGGGAAAATCTTTTTGACGATGTCGAGTATCTCCTTGACCTTTGCTTTCGAAGTATAGGGTCCGAAATAGGTTGAGCCATCACGAATCACTTTCCGGGTTAGAAAGACGCGCGGAAAACGTTCGTTTTTAATGACGATATACGTATACGACTTATCATCCTTGAGGTTTACATTATACCGGGGCTGGATCTGTTTGATCAGCGTATTCTCGAGCAATAGTGCATCCTGTTCACTTTCAACTATCGTAAATTCAAAATGGTGTGCATTTTTGACCATCGTCAGGGTCTTAAAATACACTTGTTTTTCGGCGAAATAAGAAGCTAACCGATGGCGAAGGCTTTTGGCCTTACCTACATAGATGACTTTGCCTTCAGCGTTCAGAAAACGATAGACACCCGGTTGTTTCGGAATCGAATCTGCTACTGCCTTGTAATCCTCATACGTCATATATCCGTGTCTGCGTCCGCAATCATGCCTTTGAGAAGAAACTCTGCTGCAGCAGGGTTCGTAGCCAATGGAATATTGTGGACATCACACATACGCATCAGCATCTGCACATCGGGTTCGTGCGGATGTCGATCGAGGGGATCGCGGAAGAAAAACACAAAATCGAGTTGCCCGGTTGCTACCAGGGCTGCGATCTGGGCGTCTCCTCCTTTTGGTCCGGACAGATATTTGGTCACATTAAATCCTGCCTTTTCCAAAAAGAGCCCTGTAGTCGAAGTAGCAGATAATGAGGCATTTCGGAATAATTCTTTGTTTTTGAGGAGAAACGAAACCATATCGGCTTTCTTCCCGTCGTGGGCAATCATCGCGATTCGGATCATGGGGTCAAATATTTATATTTTGCACGGTAAAGTTCAGTAAAAATTAAATGGCTTACAGCATGAACGAATTGTTGCGTATTAACAAGATGATCCTCCGGATATTCCTGTTGTGTTGTCTGCCCTTGTTTGGTACATCGCAGGCAGGCACACCTAAAACCCTTGAACATAGTGATTTCCTGATCTGGAAGACGATTCAGGATCAGCAGATCTCGGGCGATGGTGGGATGATCACGTATCGGCTCGTGCCGGGCGAGGGCGATCCCAACCTGATGATATATACAGTGCGGGATTCATCCACTCAGGTAATCAACCGGGTCAGCAGGTCTAACATCAGCTATGATGGAAAATATATCTATGGAATGATTACACCTCATCGTGACAGCCTGCGAGCATGGGAACGAAAGAAGATCGACAAGAAAAAATGGGCACCGGATACATTATTTATCCAGGAGGCAAATTCCGGATATAAAATCCTGATTCCGTATGTGACAAATTATAAGGCACCTGAAAAGACGGGTGATTGGTTGGCGTATACATTGAAGAAAGAAGCATTTGAGCCTGATACTGTCAAGGATAAAAAAAGCAAGAAAGAAATTGTACATCTGATTGTGAGACAATTATCTGCATTGAAGCAAGACACGTTGTTGAACGTAAAAGAATTTTCCTGGGCTGAAAGCACACCTGTCCTGGTGGCTATTGCTGAAGCAATGGATTCAACACAAGTGGCTGGTGTTTATTATTACAAAAATGACAGGTGGAATGATAGTAAAAAACAAAAAGGCGAATATTCAAAAGCATCGATAGCAAACGATGGAAGTCGCTTTGCCTTTTTATCAAATCATGATACTACAAAAGCTCAAATTCCTCCTTTTGAATTGTATTACCATGATTTTTCAAAAGACAGTGCTATTGTAATTGCCAAAAGTGATACGAGTAAATTATCACTGGTAAGCCAGCACGCAGCGTTGGCGTGGAGCGAGGACAACAAATATTTATATTACGGTCGTACAACTACACCTTTTATAAAAGATACAACCCTTCTTGAAGATGAATCGATCAATGTGGAAATCTGGTCTACTTCGGACCCTGTACTCTATACCACTCAAAATGTTACGCGACCTGAAGATGAAAAGAAATCCTACCTGACTGTATTTGATACCCAGACAAAAAAGCACATTCGCGTTGCATCTGCGGAATATGATCAGGTAGCCCTGACGAAAGAAAAAAATACGAGATATGCATTGGTCTTTACTGACAAACTATATCAGAAAGAAGTGGGCTGGCTGGGTGCAGCAAAAAAAGATATGGCCATTGTTGATTTGCAAACAGGCAAAACAATACCTTTCAAAAAAGGACTTATTACGACACCACGATTATCGCCGGGTGGAAAATACGCGTATGGATACAGTGAGACTGACAGTACATGGTGGGTATATCAAATAGAGACAAATAAATTTTCACTTCTCAACACAAAGTCCCTTCCCCTCTTTTATGATGAGCTGAATGATGTACCCGGGGTTCCCAATTCGTATGGATCTGCAGGGTGGGTGGAAAATGATGAAGCCTTAGTGGTCTATGATCGCTACGACTTATGGCAATGGTCACCGGGTATTGGAAATGTTCCGGTGAAAATTACGAATGGCAGGAATCAGAAAATGATTCACAGGTATATCAAAACGGATCCGGACCTGAATTATCTGCCGAAGAATAATCAGTGGTTGCTCCATGTGACGGATGATACTACAAAATCATCGGGGTATGTATGGTATTCACCTTCAACGAAATCAACCGGGGCAATCAAAACAGAAGCATTTGAATATTCCAAACAAGTAATGAAAGCAAGGGAAAAAGAAGTTTATTTATTTAAGCGAGAAAATTTTTCAGTCTTCCCGGATTTGCAAATTTCAAATGATGGATTGGTATCCGGTAAAAAAATATCAGATGCAAATCCACAACAACAGGAATACAACTGGGGTACCATTGAGCTCTATGAGTGGATGGATTTTGATAGTGTTCGTCGTATGGGGTTGTTAGTGAAGCCAGCCGGTTTCGATCCGCTGCGATCCTACCCTACCATTGTTAACTTTTATGAAAAATATACACAGGCGCTGCATGTGCATCCTACCATTGAGCCGCATCGGTCGACCATCAATTATGCGTTTTATGCAAGTCGTGGATATGTCATTTTTAATCCAGATATCAGTTATAGAGTTGGCTATCCGGGTGAAAGTGCGTATCAGATTGTGATGTCGGGTGTTCAGTCGCTGGTCAAAAACAGGATTGCAGATCCGAACAATCTTGCATTGCAGGGTCATTCGTGGGGAGGATATCAGATTGCGTATATCGTAACGCGAACTGATGTGTTTAAATGTGCTGAAGCAGGTGCAAGTGTGGTGAATATGACGAGTGCGTATGGTGGTATTCGATGGGGCACGGGCTTGAGCCGGATGTTTCAGTATGAGCAGGAGCAAAGTCGGATTGGTCGCACCTTGTGGGAAGATCCGCAGAAATATATTGCCAATTCGCCGCTGTTTAAAATCAATAAGATTACCACGCCCTTATTATTGCTGCACAATGATGAAGATGCGGCGGTTCCTTTTGAGCAGGGTATTGAATTTTATCTGGCGCTTAGACGACTTGGTAAGACTGCATGGTTATTAAATTATCGAGGAGAGCCTCATTGGCCGGTGAAGTGGCAAAACAGAAAAGATTTTCAATTGCGGATGTCGCAGTTTTTTGATTATTATCTGCAGGGCAAGCCCCAGCCACGATGGATGTCGGAGGGAGTGCCGGCGTTGAAGAGGGGGATTGATAGGGGGTATTGATTTTTGATTTTTGATGGTTGGTGAGCTGTAGCCCTAGGTTGTGTGAAGCGGGTCGAACCATGGAATTTTACCGTTCAATCTCTTTATGATAAGCAGTGCGCAGGGGGGGTGCCTACCTTGTCGAAGTGTCGAGACGTGGGATTTTTTTGGATGCCAGATGAAGGGACACCGTATACCGGACTCGTAATGTGGAAACCGGGTTAAGTGATTATTACTGAATCCGTACTTCAAGCTTTGGCAATAGACACCAACACAGCAAGTGATATATGAAGCCGGATAAGCAAATGCTCTTCGGTTTTTTATGGGTACTTTATCTAATGAAATAATTTTACTGAAAGCATAAAATAAAAAAGCCTCCTGGTTATGGACAAGAGGCAACCCAAATGTTTTCACAACGTAATAATCCTTATTGTGATTTGCTTTCGAATAACAATATTACGATATTACAGCATAAAATCAAAAACAATATTAAAAATTCATGAAAAATATTTTAGGTCTGGATCTGGGAACAAATTCTATTGGTTGGGCTTTGATTGAACAAGAATTTGAGAAAAAGCAAGGGAAAATACTGGGAATGGGGAGTCGGATCATTCCGATGAGTCAGGATATTCTAAGTGAATTCGGGAATGGCAACTCTATATCCCAAACTGCCGAAAGAACCAGATTAAGATCTGTGAGAAGACTCCGCGAGCGTTACCTGTTGAGGCGAGAAAGGTTACATCGTGTGCTGAATGTGTTAGGTTTTTTGCCTGAACACTATGCCGCAGAGATAGATTTTAATAAGAGACCTGGTAAATTTCAGGATGAAAAGGAACCGAAGCTAGCATACAAACCTGTATTTAATGAAGAAAAGGGCAGGAATGAATTTGAATTCATTTTCAAAAATTCTTTTGAAGAAATGTTAGCTGACTTTCAATTGCATCAACCTGCATTATTGAAGAATGAGAAAGGCAATGATAAGTTGATACCGTATGACTGGACTATATATTACTTACGCAAAAAGGCGCTCACTCAGAAAATCAAAAAAGAAGAACTTGCCTGGATAATCCTCCAGTTTAACCAGAAGCGGGGTTATTATCAATTACGTGGCGAAGAAGTAGAAGAAGAAAATCCAAACAAACTTGTCGAACTCCATACATTGAAAGTAATCGATGTGAAAGCAGATGAACCTCACAAGGGTAAAGATGACATTTGGTATTCGCTGATTCTTGAAAATGGCTGGATCTATCGAAGATCAAGTAAAACAAATCTAATCGACTGGAAAAATAAAGTTCGGGATTTTATTGTAACTACGGATTTGAAGGATGACGGTAGCATTAAGACCGATAGGGAGGGCAATGAGAAAAGAAGCTTTAGAGCTCCGGGGGAAGATGACTGGACTTTGGTAAAAAAGAAGACAGAGAAACAAATTGATCAATCGGGCAAGACTGTAGGAGTCTATATCTATGAAACCTTACTTCAAAATCCAAGCCAAAAGATAATTGGATCACTCGTTCAGACGATAGAACGTGAACGATATAAGAAAGAACTAAATGCCATTCTAATAGCTCAAAAAGAGTTTCACACCGCACTCAAATCGGAAGATCTCCTTGTCTCATGTATAAGAGAATTGTATCGAAACAATAATGCTCATCTGTTTGCCTTAAGCAAAAGAGACATTAGTCATCTTCTTATAGAAGATATCCTCTTTTACCAACGTCCTCTAAAGTCGAAGAAATCAAGCATTAGTAACTGCACATTAGAATTCAGAAAATATAGGAACTCTGAAGGCCTTGAAGTGATTGCTCCTTTGAAAGCCATTCCAAAATCAAATCCACTGTATCAGGAATTTAGGTTATGGCAATGGATCAAAAACCTGGCAATCTATCGAAATGATGATGATTTAAATGTAACGTCTGATTTCATTAGTAGTCCAACAGAATACCAAGCTGTCTTTGATTTTTTGAATTCAAGGAAGGAGATTAGCCAGGAAATACTTTTGAAACAGCTTTTAGCTAAAACAGGATTGAAGGGCAAGTCGTTGTCGAATGAAGTACTAAATTATCGGTGGAATTTTGTTCCCGATAAGGTGTACCCATGTAATGAGACGAGGTCACTCATTAAATCGAGATTATCAAAAGTTGGGGACATAAATGACGAGTTTCTAACGATCGCTATAGAACAGAAACTATGGCACATCATTTACTCTGTGACGGATAAACAGGAATATGAAAAAGCGCTTGGCTCATTTGCCAATAAATTTGAACTAAACCATGATCTGTTTGTAGAGAATTTTAAAAAATTTCCACCATTCAACAAGGAGTATGGAACCTATTCTGCGAAGGCTATTAAAAAATTATTACCATTACTTCGGATGGGATCGCATTGGGACTGGGATGACATACCTCAGACTTTAAAAGATCGCATTGATAAAATTATTACTGGTGAGTATGACGCTTCCATCCGCGATCGGGTACGGGAAAAAGCTATTCATCTTAGTCAACATGCAAATTTTCAGGGTCTTCCACTGTGGTTGGCAAGCTATATTGTATACAATCGACACGCTGAAGCGGCTAGTGCAGACAAATGGAATTCAGTGACTGATCTGGATGAATATATAAAAGACTTCAGACAACATTCCTTACGGAATCCAATCGTAGAGCAGGTGATTACGGAAACCCTCAGAGTAGTCCGGGATGTATGGACATATTATGGCAAAGGGGAGAAGGATTATTTTACAGAGATACACATTGAGTTGGGCAGGGAGATGAAGAATACAGCCGATGAGCGGAAGAAGATTACCAATATGGTAACGGAAAATGAAAATACGAATCTTCGCATTAAGGCTTTACTCCTGGAGTTGATGAATGATGGTAATGTTGAAAATGTACGTCCTTATTCACCCATGCAGCTGGAGATTTTGAAAATTTATGAAGAAGGAGTCTTAAGTAGTACAACTGATGTACCAGATGATATTGCCAAAATCGCAAGAAAACCTGAATCCTCAAGGGCTGAGCTACAGCGATATAAACTTTGGCTCGAACAACGATACCGATCACCCTATACAGGTCAGGCTATCCCCCTCAACAAACTTTTCACTACGGCTTATGAAATAGAGCATATAATTCCGCAAAGCAGATTCTTTGATGACAGCTTTAGCAATAAGGTCATCTGCGAGTCGGCAGTCAATAAACTGAAGGATCATCAAACCGGCATGGAGTTTATTAAAAACCACCACGGAGCAACTGTAGAGCTTGGAGAAGGTAGAAACGTCACGATTTTAGATCCAGATGCATTTAAAGACTTTGTCGATGTACACTATTCGCGCAATAAATCAAAACGCAACAAATTATTGTTAGAGGATATTCCGGAGAAAATGGCAGAAAGACAACTAAATGATACCCGGTATATTAGTAAATATATTTCCTCCCTGCTGTCTAACATAGTGCGTACAGAAGCAAACGATGACGGAGTGAATTCAAAAAATCTTATACCGGTAAATGGCAAAATCACAGCAGAATTGCGTCAGGATTGGGGCCTCAACGATATCTGGAATGAATTAATTTTACCCCGTTTTGAAAGAATGAACATCTTAACCGGGAGTATGGATTTCACAACCTACAATGAACTCCACCAAAAATATCTTCCCACTGTGCCCTTTGCATTATCGAAAGGATTTCAAAAGAAACGTATTGATCATCGTCATCATGCACTCGATGCTCTAATCATCGCTTGTGCTACCCGGAGCCATGTGAATTACCTGAATAATCAGCATGCGCTGGACAAAACCAAGACAAGGCAAGCTAAACAAGAACAGAGAGAAGATCTCAGAGCTGTCCTGTGCTATAAAAAATACCATGAAGGATCAGACAAAAATTACAAATGGCATTTCAAAAAACCCTGGCAAAACTTTACTGTGGATGCGAGAGATGCATTGGAGAAAATCATTGTGAGTTTCAAGCAAAACGTGCGGGTGATTAATAAAACCACCAACAAATACCTGAAATGGGTGGATATGGATGGAACGAAAAAGTTGAAATTGGTGCCACAAATAAAGGGGGATAGTTGGGCCATAAGAAAACCAATGCACAAGGATACAATTTCAGGACTGGTGAGCTTACGGAAAACAAAAACTACAACCTTAAGTAAAGCCCTGGATGAAATACAGAATATTGTAGACAAAGACTTTCGTAAGTATCTTCAAACCAGACTAAAATCTGGAGATGATAAAGTTAAACTGCTGAAGCATTTCAAGGAACATAATTACCAATGGAATGGTCAAGACATTTCACGCCTGGTCATCTACTATTGGGATCATGAAAATGTAGCCTCCAGAGTTAACCTTGATACCAGTTTTACTTTAGCTCGAATTGAATCCAGTGTAACTGATACAGGTATTCAGCAGATTCTAAAAAGACATTTAGAAGCCTATTCCGATCGATTCGATCAAAAGGGTAATGCGATAGCTCCA
>JBBREG010000154.1:0-8988 GCA_038203125.1 Chitinophagales bacterium | reverse complement strand
CACTTTCTGCCATAATCATTTGGAGCTATGAAATTGATTAATGCTTGGTGATCTTCCAATGCGCAACTCATGGCTTGTTTTATAACATAAGTAAAAAAGTTAAATATTGAATTATTAACTTTTTTGTCTCGTGGCATTTATGGCATCAGGCGTTGAAAAGAACATTCATCAATTGAACTTTTCAATACCTGTAATTAATCAGCAAACATAAATTCCATATCATCTTTCCTTTTCCTTACCGAAGGGCAGGGTAAGATTAAAATTTAAAAACCATTAAAAACATATAAATGAAAGCAATAGTTTATAACGGACCTTTTGATGTCAGCGTAAAGGAGATGCCGGATGCCAAAATAGTAGAAGCAACAGATGTATTGGTGAAAATTACTTCCACTAACATTTGCGGTTCCGACCTGCACATGTACGAAGGGAGAACAGATTTTGGAAAAGGGAAAATATTCGGTCATGAAAACCTGGGAAAAGTAGTTGAGGTTGGCAAAGCAGTAGTTCATGTTAAAGTAGGAGATATGGTTTGCATGCCCTTTAATATTGGTTGCGGTCGTTGTAAAAACTGTGAGGCTGGTTTAACGGGTTTCTGTCTCACAATGAATCCGGGTACTGCCGGTGCTGCTTATGGTTTTGCAGGAATGGGTCCCTATGAAGGAGGTCAGGCTGAATACTTGCGTGTGCCTTGTGCAGACTTCAATTGCCTGGTATTGCCCGAGGATGCAGAGGAAAAGGAAAATGATTATGTAATGCTCTCTGATATTTTTCCTACAGGATACCATGCCACTGAACTGGCATGCGTGCAGCCTGGTGATTCTGTTGTGATTTATGGTGCAGGTCCGGTTGGCTTGATGGCTGCTCATTCTGCTGCGCTTAAAGGAGCTGGCAAAATAATGGTTGTTGACAATCACAAAGACAGACTTAAGCTGGCTGAAAATTATGGTGCTATTCCGGTTGATTTTTCAAAAGGCCCTGCAGTAGAGCAAATTCTTGAGCTTACGAATGGAATAGGAGCTGACAAAGGTTGCGAATGTGTGGGCTATCAATGTTGTGATAAGCATGGAGTTGAGCATTCAAACATTACAATGAATGAACTGGTTCAGGCCGTAAAAGCAACAGGTAAAATTGGTGTGGTAGGGGTATTTGTTCCCAAAGATCCAAAATCAAAAGAAACACTTCAGAAAAAGGGTCACATGGATTTTGACTTTGGTAATTTTTGGATGAAGGGTCAAAGCATAGCTACCGGACAGGCAAATGTAAAATCATACAACCGCCAGCTATGCACATTAATTTCTGCCGGCAAAGCGAAACCATCAATGATTATTTCTCACGAGCTTTCTTTAGATGATGCGCCTGATGCTTACAAGCATTTTGATAATCGTGATAAGGGTTGGACAAAAGTGATACTGAAACCGGAAATGAAAAAAAAAGGTGCTAAAAAGATATCGGCAAAAAATTATCCAATGAAATAATATTCAAAACGTAATCGTAACATCATGAATACTGCCAGATTGCCAAAGCGGACTAAAATGTCTTTCGTGCCATGAATGAGAGAAACAGGAACCGTGATCCTACCCCACTCATTCCTTATTGGATACAAATCATTTTTAAGCATCATCAACTCCTGGTTGGAAATACAAATGGTGGTCGAGAGCAAAAATCGGAAGCCGGCAAGTCATTCCATTTACGCCAGGGAGATTTCGGTTCTAGTTCATAATTGACGGTGCCAAAAACGATAACTATTCCGCTGATGAGGAGTTTATATTAGAATATCCTTTGGTGATCAGTAAGTAAATTCTTACTCTTTTCAAACGCCTCTTAATTAATTATTGTCTTTTTCCCTCATCATCTCCCCGATCTCCCTCACCACCTGCTCCTTATGCGTCCACAGAATAAAATGATTCTCATTCTCCATAATCAACGTCCGAACATTAGAAGAATTCACAAGTTTGGATTTGGCTTCCGTAAGATTTCCAAACGGAACCAGCATATCCTTCGTGCCGTGAATTAAGGATACCGGAATCGTGATTTTCCACCAATCTTTTGCAATCAAAAGCAAATCCGCTTTCAATGTCATCAGTTCCTGGTTGGATACACGCATGGCTGTAGGCAATAAAACTCTGAAGCCGGCAAAGTCCATCCATTTACGCCAGGGCGATTTGGGTTCGAGATCATAACTGACAGAACCGGCAACGATACACAATCCCCGTATCCGATCAGGAAAATCGATTGCTGCCTGGATAAGGATCGGCCCGCCATAACTATGTCCAATCAGCCAATAGTTTTCATACCCTAATGAATCCATCAATTGGGAAAGTATCCATGCCTGATTTTTCAATGAGGTCTCTGTACGGCCAAAATCAGAATGCCCAAAGCCCGGACGATCATATGTGATCAGGTCTGCCACTTCCAACAATGAATCATGCGACATATATCTTACATACGCATCCATGGATCCGGGAGAACCGTGCACAAAGACAATCGCCTGATTTTTCTTTTCCGCTTTCAAAGTCAGCAAATAAGCAATATGCCTATCACCAATATTCAATGTATCAATACGCTTTTGATAAGATGGCGCAATCCTATCCATGATTTCATCGTCATCCATCCGCATCTTCATCAGACCAAATACTTTAATGATCAATATCAATATGACCGGCAAGATCAGCAGGCTGATCACGACCCATTTTATCCATTTTAGGATTCGTTTGATATTCCATCTCATACTATGCGCTCCTGACAAGCTGAGGCACCTGCACATCATCAATCCATCGTCTCGCCACTTCGCTGGTATGTTCTCCGGTCAGCAACGGTCCGAACCTGACCCGGCAATTTATTTCCTTCAATTGAAACAACCGGAAGAAATGAGGAATAAAGGTGTCATCATTAATATAGGCCACCCGAGAATCTTCATACAATAATGCCACAGGCTGCACCGGAACACCTGCCAGGTGAGCAGCCTCAAAAGAACGTGGTCGGAAATAAATCGTGTGCGGACCGGCCGTGGTAGTACCCTCAGGAAAAACAATAATGGAAGTCCCCTCCTCTAATGCAGTCCGAATCGCACCGGCTGTTTCGAGTCGGCTGGATTTATTTTCTCTTTTCACAAAGATGGTTCCGATGAGGTATCCCGCCAGTCCCACCAAAGGCCACTTCAGGACTTCAGCTTTCGCCACCACATTAGCTTCCGCATTGATGAGGATCATGAAGGGATCAATGTATCCTATATGATTCGCCACGTAAAGACAGGTCCCTCTATACGGGATTCCTTCCACCTCCAATCGCATTCCCATACGCGCAGGCACATGGCGTAACCATTTACGACGCAATCGTGCACCTGCTTCCTTTTTTGATTTTCCAAAAAGAATCACCACCAGAAAACCAATGATGTGGATAGATGTAGAAACCGCAAAATAGAAGAAGCGCCATATAGCCCGAATCCATCCCTGCATGAAGCAAAGAAACAGGTTCGAAATGAGACCAGAAAATCAGTTTTTGCAAGAAAAATCTTCTTTTCCTCCAGGCCTTTTTTGGAGGTCATTTTTTAACCCTCAAAATATACATGTGTAACCCTTACCAAGATCACTAAAACCTCGGGGAAAACACTTATAGATGAGGTGGAAAACATGGAATAGAAAAAGAGGTTAACACTGATTTTAGTGCCATATTATGTTGGTATATAGGTAGTTATGGTATCGTTACAAAATTTATGCAATCCTTTTTTGATCTGCTCCGTTTATATGTCAACAACGCAAGTGAGGAGATTGGGAGACGGGGAGGATGGATTTCATTTGCTTCCATTGACTATAAATTCAAGACTACAATCACAATTCATTTCATCTAATCAAAAAATTATAAATCTCTTTTATCATGACGGACATACATAATCGAATCGAAAACAACAACGACAGAATCGTAGGATGGAAAATCGCTACCATTATCCTGGGGGTCCTTTTTATCGCAGCTATAGCTTTTGGCGCGATGTATTACAACAGGCACAGTGATGCTTCAATGAAAGCTACTGACCTCAGCAGCCAATTAGACAACACCCGTACGCAACTGGAAGGTGAACTGGCTACATTAAATACATCATTTGATGACCAAATCAAAACTAACGATACGCTTTCCGTAAGTCTTCAAACAAAAATTGCTGAAGTGGAAGATCTGCAGACTCGTATTACAGCCGCTAAAAAAGAATTGAATTCAAGCCAGGCCAATAACAAAAAAATCAAAGGCCGTCTCGATCAGATGGAAGCTCTGAAGACAGCTCTTGAAGCTGATATCGTTGGCCTGCGTGATGCTAATACCAATCTTACTGTAAGCAATCAGCAATTGAATACAGAACTGACTTCTTCTAAAGAAGAGATCAGCTCGCTGAAAACAAATGTGATGACGCTGACTACCTCTAATGACAAGTTGAGCAACAGACTGAAAGTTCTTGCTCCGGCAGGTTTCCGTGCTGATAACTTTACCGTAGTATCTGCTGACCGTAAGGACAACCCTACTACGAAAGGAAGAAGAATTGACGAGATCAAAGTCACTTTCGACCTCAACAATATTCCTGAAGAGCTACAGGGTAGCCGTGAGCTTTACCTCGTGTTGACTGAATTCAATGGTAACCCTGTTGCAGTCGTTCCAGGCAAAGATGTAAACCTGAAGTTCGGAAATGAGGCTGTTAACGTGCGCGCTGCAGATCTTGAAAAAGTAAACCTGACCAATCGTCAATCAGTAACTATGTCATTCGAACCTACAGACGACCTTACACCTGGTTCATACAATGTAATGGTATATGCTGACAATGGATACCTGGGAAGCACAGGTTTCAAAGTGAGCAAATAAGAATATTCATGAGATTTTCAAAAAATAGTGGGAGGCCATATAATTATTTCCATCCATTATCAATAAGAAGCCGGTTCTCCCAACCGGCTTCTTTGTTTTTTATATCTATCGGCTCAACTCACGCAAAAAACCAGTGGCACTACTAGTAGTGCCACTACTAGTAGTGCCACTAGGCCTAACCCATTGATAGTCAGGGGCGCCAGATAGTTATTAACATAGTAAAATGGCTACATTTCCCGTTGCAATAATTCCACTGTTTGGTCAGGAATTTCAGCCATATCCAGGATCATAAGGCCATCCAAAGCATCATTAAAATCAGGATCGAGATTGAATCCGAGGAAGCGTGCATTCTGACGGATGTACTGCTTCATAAGAATAGGAAACTCAATGTGCTCAGGACGGATCTGATCGATGATCTCTGCAAGGGTTAGGGAAGAAATATCATCAAGTGATTCCAGTTCTTTTTGCTGAGCTAAATTGATGACCGGATCAAAGGGTGTGCGAGGCTGAAACCATTTCGAAAAAGAAGGATGCATAAAATGTTTTTTAGCATACTCCATTAAGATCTTGCGGGAGAAATCAGAATAATACCGGCTGATGCTGACGGGACCGATCAGGTATTTATAATGCGGATGTTTCAATTGGTAAGCAAGGATACCCTTCCATAACAAATACAACGGAAGATTTTTCTTCTGATATTCCTGTACAATGAAAGATCGGCCGAGCTCAAGACAATACGGCAGGTAGGGTTCAAATGCCGGGTCAATGTGAAAAAATGAATGGATATAAAATCCTTCACGCCCGAAGAGACCGAAGATCTTATCACCACACCCAAACCGATATCCTCCAACAAGCTTTTTAGCGACGACATCCCAGATGATCAGTTGCTCATAATAGTCATCATACGTATCAATGTCAAGCGGAAGACCTGTACTCTCCCCTGCTAACCGGAACGTGATCTCTCGTTGTCGTCCTAATTCCTGTTGTAAGGCGGGTCGATTATGGAGGTTGCATACCACCAGCACATAGGGAGGTGTCCTGAGTATGACAGCTGTCCGGATCAGGTCATCCATCTCTGCAAGGAGTAGCTGTGAATCGGGTGAAGGACCTATAGTATCCATATCGTCATACCGGGCGGTGATGACCGGAGCGATAAAAATAGAATAATTCATCCTGCAAAATTCAACTGTTCCTTTCGAGGGAAGGTAGTTTTATATGGTAAATAATTGTAATATTTAATTTACGCTAGGTTGAAGCCGCGAAGACAACTTCATGGAAAGATCAAATCTGCGAAAAGTCAAATTAAACTATCTGCGTCATCTGCGTAAAAATCCGATCAGGCATTGTCATGTAACAAATACCTGTCAATGAATTCGCGCACACATCCTTCACCACCCTTTTTTTGAAGGACCACATCTGCCATTCGTATGACTTTGAAATGCGCATCTGCAGGACAGGCACATAATCCACCCGCGCTCATCATTTCTATGTCATTGACATCATCCCCGATCACGGCAATATTTTCCTTCGACAGTTTCATGTCCAGCATCCAGCGATTCAGTATGGTGATCTTGGATTCTTTTCCGGCATACACGTATTTGATGCCAAGCATGCGGGCGCGTTCATCCATGATGGATTGAGAACGACTGTGACTTAGGATGGCTACATCAATTCCTTTTTCGACGAGGAGGGTAATCCCCATGCCATCCTTGACATTAAACTTCTTCGTCTGTACACCATTGGCATCGATATAGATGCCGCCATCGGTCATAGTACCATCAACATCCAGTACCAATAAGCGTATGTGGGATGCTTTTTCCCTGAGTGATTTTTCTTCCATTATTGAACTGCCTTGCGCACGCGTATTACTTTTTCCAAAATTGAATATAACAGATCGATTTGTAACATCGTCGCTGAATCACTCAATGCATTTTTCGGATCCGGATGTACTTCAATAAAAAGACCATCCGCTCCGGTGGCTGCTGCCACGAGTGCAAGCGTACCGATGTATTCAGGGTTGCCACCACTCACACCCGCATCCTGGTTTGGCACTTGTGTGGCATGTGTGCAATCCATTACTACGGGTACGCCATGTTTGCGAAGCCGTGGGATGACGGTTGCATCCACAATCAGATCTTCATATCCGAACGTGAATCCCCGTTCGCAGATCCATACATTTTGATTCCCTGTCGCCTGAACTTTTTGTACCGGGAACTTCATTGCTTCCGGACTAACGAACTGGCCTTTTTTAATGTTGACAATTTTTCCTGACTTTCCTGCTGCGTGTAATAACGCTGTTTGTCTGCAGAGGAATGCAGGTATTTGTAACACATCCACATACGATGCCACCATATCCACTTCGTGACTTTCATGCACGTCGGTCAGCGTTTGTATGCCAAATTCTTTTCCGATGCCCTGGATGATTTCCAACGCAGCTTCATCTCCTATGCCGGTAAAACTATCCTCACGTGTACGGTTTGCCTTGCGGTAACTTCCTTTAAAAATATAGTCGATTCCAAGTTCATCACAAATCGGCTTAACCGTACGCGCAATGTGTACGGGTGTCGTATCATTTTCAATAATGCATGGCCCGGCGATGAGAAATAATTTATTCATCCGATTTACTTTTTTGGCCCAGGTAACCGCTGTGATGCCGCATGGCATAATCAAATTTCGTGAAGCCTATTTTTTTCATGAGTGTGACAACAATGACGTCTCCTAATACGGTCATGACGGTTGTGCTGGTGGTGGGTGTCAATCCGAGCGGACACACTTCCTGTGGATATCCCGTACTGAGACATATATCCACCATGCTACCCAGGTCGTTTTCCGGATGACCTGTCAAACCGATGGATTTGATGTGCGGAAAAATTTTTTTTGCGAGTGGGAGGAGTTCGATGATTTCCCGTGTTTTGCCGCTATTGGAGATCAGGAAAAGGACATCATGTTGTTGGATGATGCCAATATCACCATGTTGTGCTTCCGTCGGATGAAGAAAGACTGCGGGTGTGCCCGTAGAGCTTAATGTAGTGGCAATGTTATGGCCTATCTGTCCGGCCTTTCCGAGTCCGGCGATGACGACTTTACCACCTTGCTGGTGGACGTTCTGATAGATAAGGTCTATCGCATCACTGATCGTGTCGTCAATCGGGATATTGCGGATCCCTTCTATTTCCCGGTTGATAATCTCCCTGATGTCTTCGGAGCGTTTTTCCATGAGGCTGCAAAAATAGCGTTTTCGCAGGGATGTTAGCTTTATGAGCCTTATTGGTGGGTACGCTAATTTTCGCAGATTGGATCATCCTTTCCATAAACTTCTGCGGTCGTTGAGCGGAGTCGGGGCTTCGACAAGTCACATCTGTATCTGTGGATTTTTCTTTTGTCATTGGATAACCTCATTAACAGCTATTACTATGTATCGCTCAGCCACCTTTTGCTTTTTCTGGAAGGCCATGGATTCACCATATCAACGGGCCATAGGAAAAACGAATCTATATCCCTTTCAATTTGAGCGGAGTCGAAACATAATGGCGAATTCAAAAGATCTATTCACCAGTAGAATTTTTGGTCGGTCGTTGAGCGGAGTCGAAACGACACGACAATAGGTCGTTGGAGTCGGGGCTTCGACAAGTCACATCTGTATCTGTGGATTTTTCTTTTGTCATTGGATAGCCTCATTAACAGCTATTGCTATATATCGCTCAGCCACCTTTTGTTTTTACAATAAAATCAATGCATTACATTCTCCACCGTGTTGCTACAAGTTTTGACATGAATAAAGCACGCAAAGCGGTAGATCAAATATGCGTGAATTCGAATTTAGTCAAATCTGTATCTGTGGATTTTTCTTTTGTCATAGGATAACCTCATTAACAGCTATTACTATGTATCGCTCAGCCACCTTCTGCTTTTTCTGGAAGGCCATGGATTCACCATATCAACGGGCTTAGGAAAAACGAATCTATATCCTTTTCAATTTGAGCGGAGTCGAAACATAATGGTGAATTCAAAAGATCTATTAAACAGTAGAATTTTTGGTCGGTCGTTGAGCGGAGTCGAAACGACACGACAATAGGTCGTTGGAGTCGGGGCTTCGACAAGTCACATCTGTATCTGTGGATTTTTCTTTTGTCATTGGATAGCCTC
>JBBREG010000153.1:0-9045 GCA_038203125.1 Chitinophagales bacterium | reverse complement strand
TTGGAGATGTGATTACAAATCAAGCATGTGCAGATCGCTTTACGCTGACACGCACGTATAGAGCTACTGACGCATGTGGTAATTCAGCTACTTGCAGTCAGATCATTACGGTATTAGATAATACAGCGCCCATCATGACGTGTCCAGCAAACGTGACAGTAGCATGTGCGAGTCTGGTGGTTGCACCAAATACAAGTGATGTTACGACCACAAATAATTGTGGAGGCTCAGCGACTGTAACATTCGTTGGAGATGTGATTACAAATCAATCATGTGCAGATCGCTTTACGCTGACACGCACGTATAGAGCTACTGACGCATGTGGTAATTCTGCTACTTGCAGCCAGAGCATAACGGTTTTTGATAACACGGCACCAATCATTACATGTCCAGCAAACGTGACAGTACAATGTGCGAGTCTGGTAGTTGCTCCAAATACAAGTGATATTACTACCACAAATACTTGTGGTGGTACAGCAACTGTTACATTCGTTAGCGATGTGGTTTCCAACCAAACTTGTGCGGATAATTATACACTGACAAGGACGTATAGAGCTACCGATGAATGCGGTAATTCAGCTACTTGCAGTCAGATCATAACAGTATTTGATACCACAGTACCCATCATGACATGTCCTGCAAACGTGACAGTAGAATGTGCGAGTCTGGTAGTTGCACCAAATACAAGTGAAGTTACGGCCACCAATAATTGTGGAGGCTCAGCCACTGTAACATTCGTTGGAGACGTGATTACAAATCAATCATGTGCAGATCGCTATACGATGACACGCACATATAGGGCTACTGACGCTTGTGGTAATTCTGCTACCTGCAGTCAGATCATAACGGTATTTGATACCACATTGCCCATCATGACATGCCCTGCAAACGTGACAGTAGAATGTGCGAGTTTGGTTGTTGCACCAAATACAAGTGATGTTACAACCACCAATAATTGTGGAGGCTCAGCAACTGTAACATTCGTTGGAGATGTGATTACAAATCAATCATGTGCAGATCGCTATACGATGACACGCACATATAGGGCTACTGACGCTTGTGGTAATTCTGCTACCTGCAGTCAGAGCATAACGGTATTTGATAATACAGCTCCAATCATGACATGTTCTGCAAATGTGACGGTAGGTTGTGCGAGTCTGATAACTGCACCAAATACAAGCGATGTTGCGACCACAAATAATTGTGGAGGCTCAGCAACTGTAACATTTGTTGGAGATGTGATTACGAATCAGACATGTGTCAACCGTTTTACGATGACACGCACATATAGAGCTACTGACGCATGTGGCAACTCTGCAACCTGTAGTCAAGTAATTACAGTCTTTGATAATACAGCTCCGTTGATAACATTTGTTGATCCATTATTGGTCGGTGTTCCTAGTGGCGGAACTGTTGAAGTGCAGTGTTACGGCCAGGACCCTGCGTGGGATCTTCCAGGCTTTGCACAAAGCAGTGTAAGTGTTACCGACAATTGTGCAGGTGATGTATCCACGATTTATACTTCGGTCTTGATGGGCGAAGGTGATTGTGATGTCGAAGGTTATATAGTACGCTATCGGATGACGTGGACGGCCACAGATGCATGTGGTAATAGCAGCAGTGCTTTTGTGTTCATGGATTTGATTGATACGATCGCACCTGTGATTTTTGGGATTCCTGAAGATGTCACAGTTAGCTGCAATGAAATTCCGGAATTACCGGCACTCGTGTACGCAACAGATGAGTGCCTCTGCGCCTGCGTAATTCTATCAGAGGAGTCAGAACCTACAGAAGGTTGTCAGAATGGACAGGTTATTGTCAGAACATGGACTGCCATCGATGATTGTGGCAATGTGCGTATTGAAACTCAGAATATTACATTGGTAGATGAGGATGGTCCGGAGATTGTGATGATGGAACCTGAACTAATAGGAGTGCAAAATGACTCCATTCTTGAATATACTTGCAATGAAGGAGGCATCCCTGAGTTTTTTGATTCGCTTACTGCGGAATCAGTCAGTGGCCTTGTATCATGTGGAATTGCCGGATCGACCACGTTCAATGTTGAAAATCATATTGCCAATAATTGCGAATTCTGGGGATATGTTGAGAACAGGGTCTATACCTGGGGGATGATCGACCAATGTGGTAATGAAACGTCTATGACGATTACAGCGCGTCTGATGGATCGTGAAGCCCCACAATTGATAGGTGTTCCGGATACGACTTGTATAGGAGACCCAATGCTCAGAGAAATTGAGGCACTTGACAATTGTAATAATGCATCAGTCAAATTCTGGGATGTACCTGTTCCGAACCCTTGTGGAATTGGAATGGCCATGCGCAGAACATATGAGGCTTTTGATAACTGTGGCAATATAACGAGAGACACTGCAATCCTCATTCCAAATGAAGGAAACAACCCGAGCATAGAGTTTATAACAGCTGCATTGAGTGCGATGGGATCAAACGAAACCCTTCAAATAGAATGTAGCTATCAGGGATCACAATACACTCCTTATGGAATTCAGGATGTGAGAGTAACGGACGGATGCGGCTTAGGTATCATTATCAGCTTTGAAGAAAGATTGATACAAAATGACAATTGCCAAAATGGTACAGTAGCCACCGGAGAATTGGTATGGACTGCCACTGACGTTTGCGGAAATAGCAGCCAAATTGTTATGCCTGTAAATGTGGTGGATGAAACAGGTCCTGAATTCGTAAACTTCGAAGGAGATATTTCGATTGGATGTAATGAGAAACTACCTGAGCTAGTCGGCACAGATAATTGCGGGGAGGTTAGAATGGTTTCTATTGATAGTATCATTCCGGGTTCATGCATTTATCAATATGAGATCATGCGTCGCATCACGGCAACCGACCCTTGTGGAAATACAACTACCCGGGTTCAACGAGTCCATGTCGGAAGCAATGGTCCAATCATTGAAGGTGTTATAGAAGTCGTCTGTGATGACCTCTCCATTCCTGAGGTGACAGCTTTCGATCCTTGTTCCGGAGACTTTGTAGCAGTTGTGATGACAGAGGAATTCCCTACTACGGATTGCATCAATGGGAGGGTAATTGAAAGGATCTGGAGTGCTACTGATGCGTGTGGAAATCTCACAGAAATACATCAGCGGATCATCATGGGAGATACAACTGCTCCAGTAATACAGATTCCAACGTATTCTATCATTCGATTCTTTGTTGATGAAGATTCAAACAAGATCTTACAATCACAGGATGACCTGGTGCAAAAATTGAATGACCTGGATGAAAGCAGTGTTTTTATCCTTGATGATTGTGATCAGGAGATTGATCCGGAATTTACACTTGAAGTAACTTTCGCTGATAGTTGTGCAGACGGTTATTTTGAGCGCAGGATGTATTCCTGGATAGCTACCGATGTTTGTGGAAACGCAGATTCAGTTTCATTCTCTGTCGACATTATCGATGATATGCCACCGACTTTTCCGACCATTCCGAATGACACAGTCATCGTTTGTAATCAACTTCCGACTGCACCGGCTCTAATGGCTTTGGATGCTGCTCAACCAGTTACCATGACGTATTCTGAAACGATAACGCCTGAAGGTAACCCTGGAGAATTTATGGTTATCCGAAAAGCGATTGCGATGGATGCATGTGGGAATATTTCGGAAATCGTTCAGACCGTGATCTGGATGCCAGAGACATTGCTGGAGTGTAGTATTATACTGCCAAATGACGTTGAGTGTAACTCACATGGAGTAGTAATCAGCAGCGACATTACAGGAGGAATATACCCTTTGACGTATGTCTGGGAAATTGAAGGAGATAAATGCTTTATCCAGGAAGGTCAGAACACTCCGGAAATTCAGATCTATGTCGGATTCTCAGATGTGGAAATTACCCTTACAGTCACGGATTCGTTTGGTTGTAGCACGATTTGTTTTGCTGTATTAAGCTGCAATAGTTTTGATGAGGGACTGGGAATTAATTCGTCTCAGGTTGTAAGTCCTGAATCTAATAATGAGCAAATCTATCCACTAGTTATTTCCGGAAATGATTCAGATTTGAAGTCATTAGCGAATTTCAATTTGTGGCCTAATCCAGCAACAGAAAGTATTAATCTGAGCTTTGATTCCTCGATTGATTATGAGGTAGAAGTGACGCTTACAGATTTTCTGGGTCAGAATGTCCTGAATAATAAAATTCAGACACTCATAGGAAATAATAGCAGCAAGATTGACATAACTCAAATTCCGCAGGGAAGTTATATCCTCCAGGTTAAGACGAACACTGAGATCTATACGAAGGTCGTCGTGATCATGCGAAATTAAATACTGAAATAAAGATTTAACTGGGTCTTTTCCGAAAGGAAAAGGCCCTTTTTAATGTGCGCCCGGCAGGCGCTAACAGAAGTCAGTCGCTTATGCTATAGCTTGGCGACAGCGTGCAGAGGTCATGGTAGTCCTGATGACCATTGCGATGAATGACTGAATACAGAAGTGTGAAAGTAGTACCTGAGGTGCCATCACGCTAAGGCGTGAGTATTTTGGATTTCAGATTATAATGCAACTATGCTAAGCATAAAAAAGGCAGCCCCGAAGAGCTGCCTTTTTTATTTACCGTGTCACCGGTGACCGAAATGGGTACCTATTTGTGAAACGCCTGATTATGCGTCAGCGCACTTCCGCATATTGGGCAATTGCCTTGTGCACCGGCACCGCCGCCACAAGCCTTGGAACAAGCAAAATGCCATTCACCGGCAGCGTTTTTAGCTGCTGGATTCGCAGGGGTGTCAGTGATTGGCTGATTAGCTGCTGCAGGATTTTGTGGTGTCTGAGTTACCGTTCCGTTAGGGTCAATCTGGATGGGTGTGCCCTGGGACCCCGGAGTGGTTGGTGCCTGGTTATGGAAACCCTGGTTGTGAACATACGCCGTGCCGCAGACAGGACAATTAGCTTGTTCTGAACCACCGCTTCCTTCACAATTATTGGGGCAGATGAAATGATGCTGGCTTCCCGTAGGTAGAGCTACACCTGTCGGATCCTGTGCCAGGCTATCGGTCTGAGTAGTTTCCAGGGTAGCATCACCCTTTTTGCTGTTGCATGAAGTGACTACCAGTGAAAGTGTTAACAAAGCGAAAAAAAGAGAATTTAGAATTTTCATAGGAGGAATTGAATTAAATGAAACACAAAGATAACTGTATATTCAAACCTGACGGTTTTTGTCCTTCCGTGCAACCTGCCGAAATCTCTATTGTCATTGTAACCGAAACTAAGACGCGACATGAAGGATGTATTCAGAAACTGAGTCGTCTCTGGTCTTATTGTGCCTGAAAGGCAACAGAACGGCCCAACGTACGATGTACAAGCGTTATTGCGACGCCATGTACAACATTTGCTATCGGTTGATGGGGAATGCACCTGAAGCTGAGGATATGCTGCAGGAATCATTTATGGATGTCTTCCGGCGCCTGGATTCTTTTCGCGGAGAATCCTCCCTGGGGGCCTGGATCAAGCGCATCGTCATCAATCATTGCCTTAACCAACTCAAAAAGAGAAAAGTCGTCTTTCAGGAAATGACGGATACATACATGGATGCCGTGTCGGAAACTGATGATGAAGACGACGTAGATGTTTATGAAGTAAAAAGGGTCAGGGATGCGATCATGACCTTACCGGACGGTTACCGGCAGGTCCTGACATTATACCTGATCGAAGGATATGATCATGGTGAAATAGCCGGCATCATGGGTATACAGGAGACCGGGTCAAAATCGCAATACAGCAGGGCGAGATCCCGGCTGCGAGAAATTTTAAAAACAGGTGTAAGAACATGAGCAGGAAGATGTCATTGGAAAATTTTATTAAAGAAAACAGGAATGCATTTGATGATCTCAAAGCACCTGACAGGGTATGGGAAAAGATAGATCCGGGGCCTAAAAGTGTAACCGTTATCTGGAAATGGTCTGCTGTGGCAGCGACTGCACTCTTGCTCATTGCGATTGGTTATATTCTCGGCATACAAAAAAACTCGTCACCCGATGTGGAAGGCTGGTCCGAATATGAGGAGACAGAACAGTATTATGAATCCCGTATCCAGGAAAAAATGGACCAGATAAAAACGCTCAATGTCGGGGATGAAGTCATGGCAGACATTAAAATCCTGGATGATGTCTATCACGAAATGAAGACACAACTGCTTGAAGATCCCAATGCAGATGCACAGATGTTGCTCAGTACGATGATCCGTCATCAGCAACAAAAACTTGAAGTCATGGAAGAAATTTTACACCGAGTCGATAAATATCAAACTCCCGAACAGCAGAATCATGAAATGTAGTCTACTCTCTTTTTTTGTCATCCTTCCTCTGTTTGCTATTGCCGGCAAGGATAATCCAACTGTCGTAAAAAAGATCAACAAAGAATTTTCTATTCGGACAGATGGACGGGTTGAGCTGAATAATAAATATGGTAATATCGATGTCGCCATCGGTCCCGGAAACCAGGTGAAATTAGATGTAGTGATAACTGTCAGCGCGGGCAGTGAACGTAAAGCGCAGGCAGCCCTTGACCGCATAGCCGTCATGTTTGAAGAAGGAAATAACAGGGTGAGTGCCAGGACAGAAATCGAAACATTGACAGGTTGGACATCATGGTTCAACATCGGTAACACAAGTATCGAAGTCAATTATCACGTCCTTGTACCCGCCGATGTGTTCCTGGATCTCACCAATCGATTCGGAAATATTTATGTCGAAACAACCAACCGCGATCTCAGGATTGACCTGGGGTATGGAGATATACGACTCGGAGATGTAAATGGCCGGCTAAAGTTAGACATGTCTTATAGTGAAGGAACACTTTCACAAATTCACGATGGTGATATTGATTTATCCTATTCCGATCTGGAGATGGAAGATGGTAAAAATGTGGTCATCGAAATGAAAAACACAGATCTTCAAAGTGGCTCATTTGATAAATTAAAAATGGTGTCTTCCTATAGTGACTGGCAGGCTGTTGCCGTCAATGATCTCGATTACTCAGGCAAATATGATGATGTCAAAATAGATCGTGTGAATAAGATCAATGCGGAGACCGCATTTACAGGCATCTCAATTGCAGATCTGACACAGGAAGGCATCTTTGAAATGCGCTATGGCGAACTCAAACTGGAACAGATCCATAAAGGTTTTTCCAATATCAATTTGAATACTACCTACACAGGTGTGAAACTGGATTTTATGCCGGACGCTTCTTATTCCATTGATGCAGATGTGAATTATTGTGAAATCCGTCACAGTGATTTGAAGATTACGGAGAATATTGAAAAAACCACAGGCTCTACTTTGCGAGGGTCTTATGGGACCGGTGGGGGGATGATTTATGCCCGTATGAATTACGGTGACTTGAGTATCCAATAAGAAAAATTACAAATAGCCTTGTGCCTGCAAGTTGAAAAGCTCTGCATACAGGCCTTTTAGCTCCAGTAATTGTTCGTGCGTACCGATCTCGAGCATTTCACCATTCTTTAATACCAGGATTCGATCTGCCATTCGCACCGTACTGAAACGGTGAGATATGATAACTGCTGTTTTGCCTTTGGTCAATTCAGAAAAGCGCTTGAATACTTCATACTCTGCACGTGCATCCAGCGCGGCAGTTGGTTCGTCGAGAATTACGATCTGTGCATCGCGCATATAGGCACGTGCCAATGCAACCTTTTGCCATTCACCACCGCTGAGATCCACACCTTCTGCAAACCGTTTTCCCAGCATTTGATTATATCCACCCGGCAATCGCTGGATCACCGGATCAGCCAGACTTTTTTCAGCTGCAACATAGATCTGGTCGTTGTTAGATGACGCTTCAATCTGACCTACAGCCACATTTTCACTTGCAGTAAAACTAAAGCGCACATAATCCTGGAAGATGACACCAATCATTTTTCGATATGATTCGATCTTAAATTTCCGGATATCAACCCCATCAATTGATATTGTTCCTTCTGATGGATCATACATGCGTGCAAGCAATTTCACCAGGGTTGTTTTACCAGCTCCATTCTCACCCACGAGCGCAAGCTTTTCACCCTGTTGAAGTAAAAAACTAATTTTTCGTACCGCCCAGATATCAGTACCCGGATACCGGAATCCAACATTTTCAAATCGAATACCTTCCTGAATGATTGAAGGTGTGTCCAATGCATCCGGTGCATTTTTTATAGAAGGTACGATGGCAAGGAAATCAAAATAATCCTGCAGGTAGAGTGCTGATTCTGTGATGCGTGTAAAGGTGGATAACAGGTTCTGTAATTGGGATTGTAACCTGTTAAATGATCCGGAAAGAAATGTCATGTCGCCTACGCTCAGCACGCCACCTACTGTCCGAATCAGGATAAGCAGGTAAGCACCATAATACGCCGCCACACTCATGATTTGCAAAATCGTACCCCACACCGTTCGTTTGATAGCCAGCTTTTTATTGACATTATAATATTCGGATGCTATGCGGCCAAACCGGCCTGTAAGAAATTTATCAAGTCCAAATACTTTCACCTCTTTGGCTGTTTCCACACTGGCGCCAATGTATCTTAGGTAATCAAGTTCCCTTCGTTGCGGCGTCCAGCTTCTGACCAGACTATAGCTTGACCTGGAAAAATAGGCTTCACTTAAAAATGACGGAAGTACTGCAATTGCCAGGATCAGGATGAGCCAGGGCTCGAAAGCCACCAAACCGATACTCAGGAATATTATGGTGATTAGATCCTGCAGCTGACTCAATACCATTGACATCAGCACAACACGTCCGGTTGTCTGCCGACGGGCTCTTTCGAGCTTGTCATAGAACTCACTGTCTTCAAACATCATCAGGTCGAGTGATGCGGCTTTATGCATCAGCTCGATGGAAGAATGATTGGAATATAAATCACCCAGCAAGGCATCCGTCAGGCTGATAAGGCGGTTAAAAATTTCGGAAAAAACAGCGAGTCCCAGCTCTATTGCCACCCACATCCAGAGTTGATCATAATCTTTCGTTTCTGCACTGATCAGAC
>JBBREG010000152.1:0-9067 GCA_038203125.1 Chitinophagales bacterium | reverse complement strand
GGCGTGTAGTCGAGGGTCTCGGTGATCTCCTCACCAATCCGCTTCATGCCGGTAGTATCTTCCTCTGGTTCGATTACAATTTCCTCCACCGGTAAGTGGTCTGGTAATGCTGTGCGACCAGGATGTTTTTTGGGTGTCTTGCGATCGTATTCGATATGCTGTTTATCGACTACAGGATCTGCTATAGTAATCTCATCACTGGAAAAAAGAGATAGTTGATTGGAATTAACTTCAGCAAGAAAGCGTTCGCGCTTGCTGCCGAAGATCATTTTTTTGAGTTGGGCAAGTTCATGCTCAAGTTGCTGGATACGGTTTGATGTATCCAAAATAACCTTTTCAAGAAGGACATTCTGCGCAGCAATAATGGCATCTTTTTCCGCAAGAATTACTTCGTAATCCATGATGCAAATTTACTTCAATACCATGCCGTATTAAAGTAAAACGCATACATTATTTCCTAACATCACTATACTGAAATCGTGGATAATGCACTGTATCTTTTACGCTGCACCACATGACGAATGGAAACACCGCTGAACAACATCACCAGGTGATCATAACGTAGTGATAATTTTGTTTTGCCATCACATCCTGGGATTACTTCAAATGAGCCTTGTTCCAAGCGCTTATGATACAACTCATACCCATACTCATCCCATACCAGTAACTTCACTTTATCACGATCCTTATTGAAGAAAATAAAAACATATCCATTCTGCGGATTATCCTGCAGGAGATGCCGCACAACACCGCTAAGCCCATCAATCCCCTTACGCATATCGACGGGAGTGGCGCAGACAAAATATCGTTGTGCAGAATTGAAGCCTAGCATTGTAGAAGTTCGCGAAGAAAGGCCGGTGAAACATGACCCTCAATACGGATCAGCTTCCCCTCGCCCAGATGAACTTCTATCACAGGGATTGCGTGATCTGAGGACAAAATCTCCAATTCCTGAAATGATGCAGGTAGCGAATCAGCTGTGCCTGCTATTTTACGCTTCCAGTAATAAAACATACCCGGTGATAGATCATGACGATTGCAATACGCCTGAATGGTGAAGGATGAATTCTGTTGCCTTTCAATGTGGCGTTGCCAGATCATTGACTTATCTTTCATGAGGGCAAAGCACGGAACTCAGTTTGGTTCAAACAAGATGTGGTTGGTCGGAGCGATACATTGATCCCTTGATCCTTTACTCCCTTCATCCATTCACCTTAATTATCCTTAATAAACACCCTACCCCAACCCATTACCACAGTTTCATATATCTTTAGCCCTTGTTATATATACCGTTATGAGCAAGGATTCAAGATCCCCCAAGAAAAAAGTCGTTGTCGCCCGCACCGGCACCTCCCCGTCCTCCCGCAGGGTAGCTGTGAAAAACCAGCACACGTTTCCCCTCCTGTTTACAAGGGAAAACTACCTGTACATCGGTATCGGCTGTGGCCTTATCGCCCTGGGAATGATCCTGATGCTTGGTGGTGGCATGAAAGATCCCAATGTATGGGATGAAAGCGTGATTTACAGTTTCCGTCGCACCGTCCTTGCTCCGATCGTGATCATTGCCGGCCTGGCTATGGAAGTCTACGCGATCTTCCGGAAATAACCCGCTCGCCCTAATATGAATGAATATCTTGAAGCCATTATCCTTGGGATTGTCCAGGGTCTGACAGAGTTTTTGCCTGTCAGCAGCGACGGTCACCTCGAACTCGCGAAATGGCTGCTGGGAGATACACGTAGTGCCGAGGAAAGCTTCTTCATGACGGTCATCCTCCATTTTGGAACGGCACTGGCGATTGTGTGGGTATTCCGCAAAGCAATTTGGGAGATTCTAAGTAATATCACATCACCAGCCTCCAAAAAATTTATCCTGCTGACGATCATCTCCATGATCCCTGCAGTGATTGTCGGCCTTGGATTTGAGTCGCAGATGACCGCACTCTTTGATAAAAAGATCGTGCTGGTGGGTATGCTGCTCTTTATCAACGGGTGTGTCCTCACCATCTCTGACTATTTACCTACCAGTAACAAACCCATCACGCCCTGGAAAGCTCTTGCGATCGGCGTGGCACAGGCTATTGCGATCCTGCCCGGCATTTCAAGATCAGGTTCGACCATTGCTACCTCAGTCGGAATGGGGATCGATCGTAAGGAAGCTGCACACTTTTCATTCCTGATTGTCATCCCATTGATCTTCGGCAAGATTGCAAAAGACATCCTGGACGGCACCATGGCCGCTTCTGAAGCGAAGGCAATGCCGCTCTTTGTAGGGTTTATCGTCTCTTTTTTTGTAGGTGTGCTGGCTTGTGGCTGGATGATCAGGATCGTGCAGAAAGCCAGGCTCCGCTATTTTGGATTCTATTGTATGCTGATCGGCATCGGTGCCATTGTGGTCAAACTCTGGATCTGGCCTAATTAATACAACCCATGCAACCTTTCAACGCTCTTCAGTCATCCGATATCCTGGTATCCGGTGCCTTATTGCTCGTCGATAAGCCGAAGGGATGGACGTCTTTTGATGCAGTCAACAAAATCAAAAATTTGGTTCGTCGCAAATACGATCTGAAAAAATTTAAGATCGGTCATTCCGGTACGCTTGATCCCATGGCGACTGGTTTGCTGGTAATATGTACAGGCATTTTTACCAAAAAACTGGAAGGCATCATCGGAAAAGACAAAGTGTATATCGCAGAAATCACGCTAGGAATCGAAACGGATACTTATGATGCAGAAGGAACAATCGTAGCCGAAAAAGAAGCACCAATTATTGACACAGAAGAGTTGGATACATTACTTCAAACATTCGTTGGTGACTTACAACAATATCCACCCGCATTTTCGGCAATTAAAAAAAATGGTGTTCCGCTTTACGAACTGGCGCGTGCAGGTAAAGAAGTAATTACGGAGCCTCGTCAAGTGACTGTCTATGAAATCAAATTGCTGAGTTTTGAGGAAAATAAACTTTCGATCTCAGTCCATTCCGGAAAAGGATTTTATGTTCGGTCATTAGCGCATGATATTGGTGAGCGTTTGGGATGTGGCGCGCATTTGTCGGCATTACAACGTACAGCTGTTGGCGATTTTAAACTGGAAGATGCGTGGTCGATGGATGCCCTCGCACAAAAAATAAGTGGTTGATCGCGCGGCTCAAACCTGTTGCCATATTTTGGCTGGCAACGATTGCGCTGGCCATTGTCTATTTATCCCATCTTGGAGTAGTGCCGGTGCATGCGACAGCTGATGAGTGCAGACGGGCACTCGTACCGATGGAGATGTGTATCAGTGGTGATTTTCTCACCCCAACCATCAATGGAGAGGTGTATCTCAATAAACCTCCCCTCTTTAGCTGGATCATTGCTGCGTCATATGCTGTTTTTGGTGAATATTCACCTTTCGCGTTAAGATTTCCCGTAGTTATCTCCATCTTATTGCATGGAGTACTGATCTTCTATGTATTCAAAAGATATACGACTGATACGATTGCTTGTCTGACTGCATTGGCTTTTATGACCAATTGGCGGACACTGACATTGGATTCAATGTTGGGTTTACTTGAGCATACATTGGCCTTGCTCATGTTTGCCGGATTTTTTATCATTTACATACTCGGCGAAAAGAAAAAATATACCTGGCTTTTTGTACTCAGCTATTTTATTGCAGCGGCGGGATTCCTCATCAAGGGAATTCCACCGTTGGTGCATCATGGCATTGCGTTACTGGTGTATTTTATATTTACAAAAAACTTTAAAGCCCTCTTTAGCCTTTCGCATCTTTTGGGAATTATTACATTCCTATTGACCTGTGCTGCCTATTACATTCCATTTTTTGATCACAATAATATTTCCATAGACAAAGTCATGGGAACATTATTTTTTGAAAGTTCAAAACGATATGGCTATGCAGACACAGCGAGCTTTATGAATGTGCTGTTTGATTACCCCCTGGATTTTGTCAAACATTTTCTTCCCTGGACCTTACTGATCATTGTCTTTTTTCAAAAAAATGTCATCAGGAAATTGAAGGAAAATCCGGTGATGATGTATTGTGTACTTTTATTTATAACCAATACGCCATTTTACTGGATAGCTTCATTGAAAAATCCTCATTATCTCTTTTTCCTGCTGCCACTCATCTTTGCGCCTGCAATCTACTTGTGGACAAATCTGTCAGAAACTGACTGGAAGAAGCGATATCCCGGTTATCTGGTAGGAGCAGCGCCGCTGTTACTTGGTCTTGCGGCATTATATGCACCCATGACTGATGTAATTGATTCAATTGATTTCAAATGGGTGAAGGCTATCATCATTGCAACACTCATGTCGATCATTGGTTTTTATTCGCTTAAATATCCCGCTACACGTTTATACTTTCTTGCTGTAGCACTGATTGTTCTGCGGCTATCCTTTAACTGGTTTGTATTGCCACAGCGTGTCGCAGATCAAATGATCTACCCGGATCATGCGCAGAAGATTGTTGAGATTGTCATGGATCAACCACTTTATATAAACGCTTCCTACCCTGCTGGCTACTATGATGCCATCACATTCCCAGTCGAGCAAAAACGAAATCAAATTCTCACTTTACGTAAATCTGCAATTCCTGGATCATACTATCTGGTGGATGATGCCAACTTATCATCATCTACGCATGAAATCTTGTACGAGTTTGATTACGATTATGCGGATAATCATGAGTGGTATAAAAAGAAGATGTACCTGATCAGAAAATGAGAGACGTGAGAATCGTGGGAAAGTGAGACAATCAATTTATCAGGAGGACACTGAGCTTGTCGAAGGGAAAAAATGGTGCCCACCCCCACGCATGTGTCCCGCTTGATTTTTTTTCAAGGAGGATCTTTCCTTTTAAGTTGAAACTTCAAAAAAAAATCAAGCGGGACTCAGCGGGTTGGACTTTGCCTTTTTTCCTCCCTTCGACAAGCTCAGGGTCCAGTCTTACTAAATAATTTTCATTATCTCCGAAAGAGAAAACACAACTCACAACTCACAACTCACTTTTTCACATCCTGACCTCATGCTTACTCTGACGTAGTATCACAGGTTCTACCCCCGTCATATCCACCACCGTAGAAGCCTCCTGTTTTACAGTGACATCGGTGACGATAAAGCCAACCAGTTTTTCAAAACGTTTGATCAGGTCTTCTGCATCGTGAAAATATTCTTCGATGTCGTCATCATTGCGGACAGAGCTTACGAGCAGGGGCACATCCGATAACTCCATCAGCATTCTGATGACATTATGTTGCGGAACACGTAAACCAAGTGTCTTACGTTTGTTTTTTAAAAAGGAGGGAGCTCGATGTCCTGATTCGAGAATGAAGGTGAACGGACCAGGTAAGTTTTTATTTAAAATCCTGTAGGTGGATGTCTGCCATTGTACAAAATAATCCGAGGCCTGGCTCAGGTCTTTACAAACGATACTCATCATCGCGTCTTTCGGATCCAGATGTTTCAGTTTGCAGATAGATTCAAATCCGGCTTTCTGATCGGAGAGGCAGCAAAAGGCATATACAGAGTCCGTGGGAAGGATGCCTACTTTGCCACGTTTCAACTCATCCAGCAATTGTTCACAAGTCTTCGGAGATAAGCCATATGGCTGGGATTCAATAACCATAAAAGAAATTTTTAAAATCAGCAAGCAATACTCAATTCGCCAAAGATCGAAATAATTGAAGCGCTTTACGTTTATCCGTATCCAATGGATATGAAATGAAATTTAAAAGATAGTCTTTTTGCCAGTCTTCCAGAACTGAATTTTCACTTTGCACGCAGGTCATGCCTAATTCAAATGCCCGGTCGATCGAATCCATCACTTCTGTAGGTATGTCCGGACGAATGATCCACACGGCAAACACCATGGGTAACCCTGTCATTTCTTTCCATGAAGCTGCAAGATCATAACTGTATTTGAAATGATTTTTATGTTCAAATACTTTATCACCAATCATGAGGCATGATTCAGGTAATTCTTTATTGTCATCAAAATAAAATGACCATTCTTTTTTCCAATGATGTTTTGCCAATACCTGAAGCAAGAGATTAGATGTCCTCGAATGCGTATCAAGCCGGACATTCTTGATTTGTTCAAGAGGAATATTGCTTAACAAAACAACCGTACCTACAGCGCCATCTGCACCGATACAATACTTACCGCTCACTACGTAATCAGGCAACTCATCGAGGGCACCGACAGGACATAAGCTGATGTCCACCTTACCTTCTTTGTATAGTTGTGCACATTCAGCAGGTGTGCCATGCTGGATAACCAATTGCTCATCGAGACCACTCAAACGAAGTCCTTCTGAAAAAGGAAAGGTGTTGAGATATGCTACCAGTGCCAGGCGATAACCCGTCTTTTCCGGCATCAGTTAAGGATAGGTAATGGCATGTAGCCTTTATATTCTGCATCCTCTGTGAACGTATGGTCACTCCAGTCTCTTAATTCGTGGTATAGCGTATCACGTTCGACTGGCGTACGTCCTGCACTTTTGATGAGCGTGACAAGGTCATATGTTGACATCGATGGATTTTGTTCTTCAGAGCCTGCCATACTGTAGATGCGGGTCGTGTCATCAATTGTACCATCGAGATCATCTACACCGAAACTCATGGCCACCTGCGCCATATGACGACCGAGCATGGGCCAGTACGCCTTAATATGATCAAAATTATCCAGGTAGATCCTGCTTACGGCATACATCTTCAGGTCTTCAATCACTGTGCTTTCTGTGAGGTGAGACATCTCATTATCCTTATTCCTGAATTTAAGCGGAATGAAGGTTTGAAAACCTCCTGTCTTATCCTGCAATTCACGTAATCTTCTTAGGTGGTCTATTCGGTGCCTGTAAAGTTCAATATGACCATATAGCATCGTAGCGTTTGATCTTTTTCCAAAGCCATGCCAGATTTCATGGATACGCAACCATTGATCACCATCACATTTATCTGACGCAATTTGTTCGCGAATTTCCGGATGAAAAATTTCTGCACCACCCCCTGGCAAGCTATCAACTCCTGAATCGAGGATACGTTTCATCCCTTCTTCGTAGGAAACCTTCGCTTTTTTAAAAATATAATGATATTCGACCGGTGTCAATGCTTTGATATGCAGATCTGGTCTGTGTTCTTTGATTTTTTGAAATAACGTGCAATAGAAATCCAGATCATACTGGGGCAAGACACCACCTACAATATGCACTTCGGTGACAGGCTGGCCATCATATTTTTTTACGATATTGAGCATATCCTCCATGGTGTATTCCCATCCTTCACCGCGATGTTTGATCAGGCGTGAATAACTGCAAAACTTGCAGGTGTAGATACACACATTGGTAGGCTCTATGTGGAAATTGCGATTGAAGTAGGTTTTGTTACCGTGTCGCTTCATCCGGATGGTGTCCGCCAGTAAACTGAGAAACGGAAGCGGTGCGTCTTCAAACAATGTAATGCCCTCTTCATCTGTAATACGCTCGCCCTCGAGTACTTTGTTCCGGATCGAAATCAGGGCAGGAGATAAGGATGTAGCATCCATAAGTCCTGTCACATCATCCTTTGTCATTAGTGGATCTGTCATAAGGGTTACAAATATCGTATGATTTCCTGAGCCTTCTCATCATCGCCCGGCAACAGACTCATAATGTGGGTACGGTCCTGTACGTCAGCGGCTGTAAAATCCTTTAGCCATACTGATTGGATCAGGGCTACCATCTCTTCCGGATTACGGTACTGGTGCAGCGCCCCGTCAATAGGTGTACGGGTAAGGCTGTTTTCATTAGCTATGACAAACCTACCGTTATACAATGCGGGGAAGAGTTTCACTTTCATGCCGGAGGAATGGCGACTGTGTACAATGATTACCTGGGCATTTTGTACCAACTCTGCCATTCTGCTCTCTGTAACGTTCACCTCCCGTGTTAGTTTGGGGTATTTGGTTAATTTTTCCTCAAATACTCGCTCTCCGGATCTACCGGCAACCACCATGTTATAGGCCGGATATGCCTTTAGGGTTTTCAATAGATCTGTCAGTGCCTGCTGATTAGATTCAATGGACAAGTCGCCCTGGTAAAGCAGATATTCTCCCCTGCCTTCCAAACTGGTGACTTTGTTAAGTCCATGAAAGACCGGCAGCATGACTGTGTTCGCTTCCCTGCTTTGATACCATGCTTGATCCTCAGGTGATATCGAGAACACCGTATCGAATGAACCAGCCTGATTGCATTCATACCGGTGCAGGGCAAGCGATTCACGCTGGAAGAATAGATATTGGAATCGCTGGCTGTCTGAAGCGAGTTCATTGTAATACTTATGCTCAATGTTGTGGGCCCGCAGCAATCGCTTCCGGTTCTTCAGGTCATTGACAAATCCGGTGGTGTGTATGCCTTCAAAAAGGATAGGTAATTGGTCCTGCAACAACCGGGACAGAAGTAATGGATTGCGTCGGGAGGATACGATATACGGCTGACCTGGTGACATGATCGCCTGCCATGAAAGACGGGGATAATAACTGACTTCAAACGTTTCCTCTTTGATTTCGTCATGCTGCTTAAAGGGGCCATAGACAAAACAATGGAGATAGATCCTGATCCCTGCTCTCTTCAGAGCTTTCACGCGGTTCCATACATCAATGGCTCCTCCATAATCCGGCGGATAAGGAACAGCAAATGAAATAATATGGAGATCAGGCCTGGACATTTGGAGGGAAGTACTCCTATTTTTTATTTGGTGTAAAGATGGATAATTGAATAGTGAAATCCTCCCAAGGGGGTCTCAAAAAAGATATATGCTTATGTGAAATTAATGCTACCTTTCTTAAGCCCAGCTTTTACTTGTGGAATTTTTAGGTTTCGCAATTGTGCTAATGAACTATTTCACCCTTTGATTAATCAAATCTGACACGAATGCAAAGAATACTTCTTCTTGCTATCTATAGTATACTCACTTTATTTGCTCCTATTTACGCCCAGACAACACTGCGAGGAGAAGTATTTGATGAAACCACCGGTGATCCCCTGATCGGCGCAAATGTTGTCATCCAGGGCACTACAATTGGG
>JBBREG010000151.1:0-9070 GCA_038203125.1 Chitinophagales bacterium | reverse complement strand
AGAAAGGAGGCAGTTGTTTCATGAGACACATGAAGTCATAAAGCAGAAAGTAAACGCTGTTCTCGCGGCCGGATTGAAGCCTATCTTTTGTTGCGGAGAGCCTCTGGAGGTCCGGCAATCGGAAACGCAGAACATCTTCGTTAGGATGCAGCTCGAAGAAAGTTTGTTCCATCTTGAACCGGAGCAATTTCGAAATATATGCATTGCATATGAACCTATTTGGGCTATTGGTACCGGGGTGACGGCTTCTCCTGATCAGGCTCAGGAAATGCATTCCTATATACGGGACCAAATTGCCATCACCTATGATAAAATTAGTACAGCCAGCACGCGAATATTGTATGGTGGAAGTATCAAGGCTGATAATGCAAAAATTTTGTTTTCCCGGGAAGATGTAGATGGCGGTCTCGTCGGCGGAGCCTCCCTGATGGTTCCCGGGTTCTTGGAAATCATCAGGTCAGCATGTGGATAACATGTTGAAAAATTAGAGACAAAAAATTTGCTTTCGATTAATTTTAAATTTACATTTATAATGTCCTCACAAAGGAAGGGACGACAAGAAAAGTCAGATTGCGCTGTTTCTTTTATTTGCCAGGGGATCAAACCCTGACGTTTAAGAGGGAAGAAAATAAATACCTACGGTATGCATGAGTAAACCTTTGTAGAAACATCATTCATGACAGTGGGATGGCCTAGTGGTCATAACCCAAATACCGGAAGACGTAACAGTCAACAGACCCGGTATCGTGTCTTGATCATTGAACGTTGTCCGGATTCTTCGGAAAAAGGACGAAACCAACATGAGATGAAAAAGCACAAATGGAAAAGGGATTCATTCATCAGTAATGATAAATGGATCCCTTTCTATTTTGAACAACACACCAAATTATAATTACAAGACTATAATTTTTTGCCACGCACTACTCCCATCTTCTGATTTACATCGGAGGAAATAGGTGCCCGGTGCTATACCGGACGGTATTGTTATTTTACTGCGTTCACCAGGATTGTTTATGATGATGATATCGCTTTTGATAGTAATGCCATTCGAGGTCCACCAGCTAATTTCTTTCAATGGAGATACAGATGTATGCTGTGGGATGATATAAATATCGTCCCCGTGATTGACGATCGTGGGTAGAATTTTGAACGAAGTATTATCACCCTGAACATCTTCAGAACTTGTCAAACTAACAGCAAAGTCAAAAGCAGCAGCACAACCCATTTGATCTGTAACAGTCACCGAATAAAAACCATGCGGTATGTTGAATAAACTCTCTGTCATCTGATTTGTGCTCCATAGATATGTGAAGGGGGGTGAGCCTCCGGTAAATTCCAATAATATTGCACCGGAGCTGTTGCCCTGGTCACCTATAATTTCGACATCATTGACAACGATTTCAGGCAGAACAGTCAGATTGAGTATAAGTTCTGAATAGCAACCAGGTTCTATTTCATCTAAATGCGAGTAGGTGCCTGCTTCATAAATATCAACTCCATTAAAATTCAGCGTGTCTCCTGAACAGATGGTTTGGTTAACCTCATCGGTGATGGTATCCTGTACTGTGAGATCCAGATGAATGTAATCGGTACATCCCGAGGGACCAATAAATTCAATGATCTCCTCGGTTGTTTCCGTGTAGGGAACTCCAAGAATAAACAAAGTATCATCGCCGCAAATTTGTTCGGTGATGAAATCATGGATTGCAGGTGTGATGTGAAATGAGAGTAAAACAATACTGTCGCAATTGTTTTCAGCAGCCTCATCAAACACAACTTCATAATTGCCGGCTTCTGTAAACGTTTCTGTCCCAATCGTGACGGAGCCTCCTTCGCAAACGCTTGTATCCAAGATCGTCACCCCGTTGGGTTTGACGGTTACATTTACAAATCCGGTTCCTTCACCATCGCAGAATGCATCGTGCATATCACCGATTCTAAAACGACCTGAGAACTGAGGATCCAGGGTGATGGAAAGTGAAAGGCCTTCGCTTAATACATTGGCAAAAAATTCATTATCACGCAAAAGCTCCATAACAAAAGGGGTATTTCCCACATTCTCAAAATTCAGCGTAATCGAATCACCTGTGCATACAGTGGTTGGTCCTGTACTGCTCAGGCTCGAAGAGGGTGATGGACGTACATTCACCGTAAAGACAATTGGATCTGCCTGGCAAAATGCAGCACTTGCCCATAGGATATAGTTTACCTGAAGTTCACTTGATGTTTCATTGCGCAGTATCTGGTAAAATTGAGTTAGTTCAGTACCGGAAGACGCACCTTCAACACCTACATCCGGATCAGCAGTCCAGGAGTATGTGTAAGGCGGAAAAATATTTGTCTCCGGAAACAGGATCACTGTATCACCGGTGCAGATAAACATATCCTGCACCGGTTGTACAGTTGGATTCAGACAACAGATCATGCCTAGTGGAAGCGTTTGCTTCTGATCATAAGCACAGGCAAGACTTGTATTGACACCGATCTCCCCATCCGAGAAAGTGCGCACACTAACAGTAGCATCCAGATTTGAAAGACATTCATCTTCTGTGGGGATCGTCCAGCATACTTTCCATGTAGATGGTGTTAGCAGGCATGTAAAAATGTCTCCTGTGGTCTCATCAGGATCTGTATTCGGTGGGGGGCCGGTTGTATTCGTGAAATACCATCCCGGGGGCATGCCCTGGTTACCATCGAAGCCACTAATTGGATTTGCAACATTATATCTCACATCACCTTGACCAAACCAGTCCCAAAAACCAATCGGGGCCGTCGGCATGAGCATGGAATCTACCTGGAGAGGCATTCCAAAAAAATCAAAACCGGATTCATCCCATGCCGGTCCAAAGGATGGTACGATACCCTGGACACCGTTACAATCGATTTTATTCCATTTTTGTAATTCGTAACAGAACGTTACTTCTTCTCCTGGCTTGAATGGTCCGGACAAAGGACTGCCCAGTGAAGTGCTTTTAACATACAATGTGTCTTTCTGATTACAGAATTCGACATCAATCGAAGTGGCGCACAATTCAAAATCACCTTCATTTCCTTCACTATCTGAAACTGCAATGATATATGTTGTCAAGGGATCAATCGCTATGTAGGAGATTAGCACTGATCCGTTTTCTCCAACCTTGCATTCGACGGATGTGAATATATTACAGTCGCCTGTACGCAGTAGTGCGAGCTTGGGTTTATTAAACTCGGTAGATGTAACGCTTAAGGTTAATAAATCTGCGGTTGTATCTGTTGTTAATTTAAAATAAGCAGTGGCGTTGACAAAATTTCCACAGCCCCCTTGAAGGAAGGAAGGACCAGCCGGTAAACCAGCCGTACATCCTCCCACGCAGACGAGAACATCTTCTGCCGGAGGAAATAATTCATTACTCAACAAGGTATCAGTACGACATTCAAATTGATCCGAACAGGGAGGAGCATTTGCATCCAGCGTAAAAAACCAGATATCCTGTTGAGAGATCAGGTTCGGTGGTACATTTTTATCAGTTGATGTAGAGCCATTGAGCATATAGATCACACTATCCAGCACAATCAGGTCTCCGGCTACATCATTCAGGGAACCCCCATAGTTCATTTGATTTTTTAGATTGCCATTGAGGTCAGTTGTGAATAACCAGACATCGTTAAATCCTTTATTGCCAGATACATCGTTAGAATCACTATCGGTCGTGGCAGAAACAACAAGTTGATTCCCCATCGATGTGATATTCGGATTGACATCATTGCCACTACCGCCATAGTTTTTAATTATACCTAAATCGCCATTCGTTGGGTCAAGATTTAAAATCCACACATCTTCCTGGCCGAAATTTTTATCAAAATCCCCATCATTCGAATTTGAATGCGCGGCGACATAAATATCTCCGTCGGGACCGATGATAATATCGGTGGCGACATCATCACCACTACCACCAAAGTTTTTTTGCCAAACGACATTACCTGCGGCGTTTATTTTAAAAACCCATACATCAGCCTCTCCATTATTTGGTGGCAGGCCTGGGAGGTCTGAATGACTTGTGGCCGCGACATACGTGTTACCCTTTATATCGTTTATGATGGCTGCTGGTGATTCCTGCCTTGTGCCTCCAAGCAATAGTGAAAATTTCAGGTTATAATTATTATCAACCCGAATGATCCAGACATCCAGAAAGCCGTTGTTGATCTGTCCATTCACTTCAGGTGAACTGGCTTCTAAGGCCATGGTTATATCACCATTAATATTTCTGGCTGCATCGATACCCGTCTCTGCAATTTCACCCCCGAAGATTTTACCCGTGGTTAAAGTACCTGCTGAATTCGTTCTCATGAGCCATCCACCTGCAAGACCTGTGAGTTCACCAAAGTCGCCCTGATCATTTCGTGTAGTTCCGAAGGCAAGGGTTCCACCATCTGGTAGCGGCATGACTGATCTGATATCGTCATTATTAAAACCACCGTAGTTTCTGTTCCAGATCAGCGAGCCGTTGATATTGCGTTTCATGATCCAGTAATCTGTGCCACCGTTCGTGCCAGGTACATCTCCATCTGTGGAAAATGATCGTAAGCCGAGAAAGAGGATCGTGGAGTCAGCGTTCGGTGCGATAACAATAGGGACATCGAGCGAATTGCCGCCAAAAATCAGGGATGTCTCAGGGGTAAACTGCGCTGAGATGTGCAAATGTAACAGGAATAGGAGTATGAGTAGTAGACTTCTTTGCATTGGATATAGTATTGAACTATAGGCTTTTAAAAGGTGAAAAATTACGGATAATTGCTGAAGTGGCAAAAAGCTGAACGTTAAGGATGTATTGAATGCTGGTTTTCAATAGGATGTGAAGTTTTGGTGGATTCAGGGAGGATAAGAAATGAAAATTTTTACCTTTGCCAGCCCAACTAAGGGGTGATTAGCTCAGTTGGTTTAGAGCGCTGCCTCGACAAGGCAGAGGTCAACAGTTCGAGCCTGTTATCACCCACATTACTAACCTACGGGACGTAGCTCAGCTCGGTAGAGTACACGCCTGGGGGGCGTGTGGTCGCAAGTTCAAATCTTGTCGTCCCGACACGTACAAAAGGGGATTGTTTTCTGCATGAATGCAATCCCTCACAAGTTATCATCGCCACCGTAGCTCAGCCGGTAGAGCAACGCATTCGTAATGCGTGGGTCAGCGGTTCGAGTCCGCTTGGTGGCTCTCTAAAGAAGAGATAATCGGAGGGATATGATTATGCTTTTGGATGTACCAGTTTCATTTCCTCCACCAGGTGTGAGGCCCCGGCGAATTTATCCACCACAAAAAGTACATAGCGTATATCCACCATAATATTGCGACAGATCGATCGGTCATAGTAGAGGTCACTCATGGTCCCTTCCCAAACCCTGTCGAAGTTGATGCCAATCAGATTGCCATAGGCATCTATTGCTGGGCTGCCACTATTGCCGCCCGTAGTATGATTGCTTGCAATAAAACACACAGGTAATTTCCCGTTCTCAGCGTACGGTCCATAATCTTTCTCATTGTACAATTGAATCAATTTGGGATGCACATCAAATTCATAATCACCGGGAACATATTTTTCCATCACTCCATCCAGATACGTTTGTGTTTTGTATTCGACGCCATCACGTGGCTCATATTCTTCTACCTGTCCATACGTAACTCGCATCGTATTATTGGCATCCGGCCAAAATCGCTGATCCGGATAGGTTGTTTTTAAAGCTGTCATGTACTGCGTAAGCAGAAATTGGATTTGGTCATTGATCACATTATAAGAAGGCGATAATTTTTGATCCATGACGTTTTTCAATTCCATGTAGATCTGGAACGCGGCATCTTGTTCTAAAAAGGATGTCAGTGCACCTCCACCCTGGTTGATATGTTCAATGAGTTTTTCTTTTGAAGCCCAGATGGATTCGTCGTATATATTCTTTAGCAGATTCGGTCCTACAGTAGCTAAGATTGATGGATAAAATTCATTTGAAAGTTTTTCTTTAAGATGTGCAGTTAATGCAACGAAAACTTCCCGGTCTACTTCAGGACGGTATCCATCATAAAAATCATCAAGTTGTGCCAGGACCCGTGAGGACATTTGCGTATATCCTTGGTTGCCACTTTCTTTGAATGACCTGATGAGGCGTTCTGCATACTGGGTGAGTTTAAAAACTTCGATGTTGCTGCCACCAATGGCTTCTGCAATGATCGTTCGGTTATACGCATACGGCTCAATCTCTTTATACAGTTGATTGAGTTTTGGCAGGATCTCTCCATAAGTTGCATTATTGGTTTTATTCTTCTGGAGATCCATCATAAATTTTTTCTCTTCTGCCTGGATATTTTCTACGGCGCCTGTGGAGATAAGTCCCTGCGCTTCTCCAATCCACTTTTTCCAGCTATTGGCAAGGCTCGCATATTTAACCGCTAATGCAAGACGATTGTCTTCATTCTCCCGCATGCGACGATCCATTATGCCTAAGGAGATGTCACGTACACCAATGCGGGCAGGGTCAATGACCCGCGCAATTTGGTCGACGGCAACTGCAGGCAGGTACTGATTTGTTTTGCCTGGAAAGCCAAATACAAGTGTAAAATCACCTTCATCGATTCCATCCAATGAAATTGGTAAAAAGTGACGGGGTTTGAGTGGTTTATTATCAGGAGAATATTCTGCAGGCTTATTGTCCGGACCTGCATAGATGCGGAATAAGGAAAAGTCCCCTGTATGTCGTGGCCATACCCAGTTGTCAGTATCCGCCCCAAATTTTCCGATCGACTCAGGAGGTGCACCTACTAAACGAACATCCCGGTACGTCTCAGTGACGAACATGTAAAAATCATTTCCTTCAAAAAAAGGTTTAATAGATGCTTCCTGGTAAGCCTCTTTTGGAATCGAGGCAAGTAGCCTGGCAATGTTTACATCAATCATTGACTGACGTTCTTTCGCAGTCATTCCGGCATCAACACCACTCGTAACTTTTGATGTCACATCTTCGATGCGAACAATAAATGTGGCGTATAATCCCTGATTTGGTTTTTCATCACTCATACGTTCTGCCCAATAGCCTTCCTTCAGATAATTGGATTCTAAGGTGGAATGGGATTGGATAGCATCATATCCGCAGTGATGGTTTGTAAGAATTAAACCTTTATCCGATATCACCTCAGCCGTACAGAAACCCCCAAAGTGAACGATGGCATCTTTTAAGCTTCCCTGGTTGACACTGTAGATGTCTTCCGCATTCATTTTCATTCCCATGGACTTCATTTCTGCCTCATTCATGGATTTTAGTAAAAATGGCAGCCACATACCTTCTCCCGCAAAAGAGAAAGTATATATAAGGACGAAGGACAGGAGAGCGGAAAATCTGATTGACATAGCTATAACAGTTAAGAATTTATGTTTTCAACGGATGAGCGGAAAGATATCAAAAAGGCTATCAAACCTGGGAGACTTTCGGATATTACGTGCTTCAATATCGATTAATAACCTATCCAATGGACGAAGGTTTTCACTCTTTTTCAGTTCAACATTTTGGGATGCTTGCTGTCCTCCTGATAATTACCCTTGCAGCCATCCGGGTTGGACAAATGAGCGGAGATAAAACGAAGCATTGGTTGGGTTTTAGTATGGCTCTGACAGCTTTTGTGGTCTTGTGGATTGACCTGGTACACAGGATGATCATGGGGAATCTCCGGATCACGGATGATCTACCACTCTTCTTATGCGATATCGTGGCCTGTCTGCTGCCTTTGTTTGTATTTATGCAAAACCGGAAATGGATGGGCGTTATCTATTTCTGGTCCATTGCCGGTACACTTCAGGCGCTGCTGACCCCGGAACTAAAAGTAGGTTTTCCCAATTTCGAATATTTCAGGTATTTCATCATGCATGGGGGTATCGTGAGCACAGTGATATATTATGTTGTTGTATGGAAGACCAGGATCACCTGGCGGGATTTTTTCAATGCGATTCTCTATGCCCAGGTATATCTGATAACAATCCACTTGTTCAATCTCATATTGGGGACAAACTATAGCTATACACTACATAAGCCTGACGGAGCTACCGTCCTGGATATGATGGGAGCGTGGCCCTGGTACCTGGTGTTAGGGGAGGTGTTGATGGTGTTTCTGTTTTTATTGTTGATGATACCATATCTCGGGAGAGGGAATGAAGAAGCACAAAGTGGGAGGTAGGCATTAGAAACATCATGGTTCAGTCCTTACTGCCTACCTCCCGCTTTGCCTATATTTACACCCCAATCGATGCTGCTTAATATGCCAACAACCCGAAAAGCTGTATTTCCAGGTTCATTTGATCCGATCACAACCGGACATGTGGATATTGTCAGAAGAGCATTGCCTTTATTTGACCAGGTGATCATCGCCATCGGGGTCAACTCACAGAAGCAGGCATTGTTTGGTCTGGATCAACGAATGAACTGGATCAGGGATGTCTTTAAAGACGAACCGAAAGTAGTCGTTGATACATTTGAAGGTCTGACAATCAATTTCTGCAAAAAAGTAGATGCGCATTATCTCATTCGGGGTATCCGCAGTGCAGCTGATTTTGATTATGAAAAAACCATCAGCCAGTTAAATCACATCATCGGAGATGACCTGGAGACGGTCTTCCTTGTAAGCAGTCCTGAGTATTCCTTCATCAGTTCCACGATCGTGCGTGAGATTATCAAAGGGAAAGGAGATGCGAGCCCATTTTTACCACCAGGTATTCAATTCTAATTTCCCATTTCCAAATTCATACAATCCATTTCTTTAAAATTCCTAATTCACTAGATATGTCAAACGCTGAATTTAAACTTCCGTCAGTAACAAATGAACCTGTCTTGAGTTATGTCAAGGGTTCACTGGAACGTAATGTGCTGGTCGAAACGCTACGGAAGATGAAATCAGAAGTGATTGATATTCCGATGTACATCGGTGGGAAAAAAGTTACCTCTACACAGAAAGTGGATATCCATCCACCGCATGAATTAAAACACTTGTTGGGCAGATATCACAAAGGCAATGCAACTCATGTAAAGCAGGCTATCCAGGCAGCATTGAAAGCAAAACCG
>JBBREG010000150.1:0-9075 GCA_038203125.1 Chitinophagales bacterium | reverse complement strand
CCCTGGAATTTATTTTATCCGGGTTACTTCAGGTGATCAATATTTTACTACAACAATATCTATCGTAAAATGACCCTTACAATTCGCTGATTATTTTTAATATTTCCGTATTAAGTGTATTAATTGATTTTTTAAAATCCCATTTCTCTTGATTTCGTTCTTCGACCATATTTGAAATGGAACGAATACTTGCGAATGGAATATTTTTCATCAGGCTTACATAGAAGAAAGCTGCTCCTTCCATGTTTTCAATCTGAGCATGCTTGTTGCTTCTTACTTTTTCAATTGCCTGGATATTTCCATGAGAATGAATTGTCGTCATGCCGGTAGCTCTAGGCAGATCAATTTTAACAGGCATTGCAGGACAAACCAAAACTTCATCGGTATAGGGGTATGTATTTTTATCCAGCCAACGGAGATTGAATGGACTTAGGACGGTGCCGTCTTTATCCTGTGCTCCGAAATCGATAAGTCTTTCACTCTCGATTACATATACATTTCCGATCCCGAGAGCGGGATCAAATGCGCCACCAATACCAGCCTGAATCCAAAAATCAGGGGTGTGATCTCGTAGATACTCCATCAGGGTGTACGTCGTATGCAGGATGCCAATGCCGGATATCAGAATGTCAATTTTCGTATTTCCAAATGTATACTGATGTGCTGAAATTTGTTCTGCATGTGCTGAGAGATAGTCGATCAGTGGCTGCACTTCCATCAGTGTAGCTGACACCACAGTAATGGCTTTCATTCGTGCCGGTATTGCGAAACAGAAGCACTTAGTGCACTTCCCAACCGTGAATGGTAGCGCCATCCGCCGCTCAGCGCCATCTGATCAAAAATATGCCATGAAATACCTGCATGAATGAGCGCAGGTTCTGTGCCAACACCCCAACGTAATGCGAGACGGGGATGGATCAGGTAATTTACCCCCGCTTTAAGTCGAAGATCATGTTTCCAATCCTTTTCAACTTCCAACGCTACACCTAATTTTTCTGAGGGTTCATAGAGGACGCCAAAACGTGCCATGGAAGGGAGATCAAGTGTGCTTATATCTCCCAGGGGATTATAGATCCATGCTGACATAGACAATTGTTTCATTAAAGGGGCATGAAACGATACCGACCATGAAGGAGCATACAGATCATCGTATTCTTCGGCTGAATTTCTATTTACATCAAATTGAACCCCGGCGTTTAATTTTTGAAAAAGCCGTCTGGCATAGCTGACTGTGATACGTTGTTCAGTATTGCCATCGATACCTGTTTGTTGTATTCCAAGTGCCACATGGTCCTTCCAAGGAAGAAGAATGTGCCCCGTAACTGCTATTTCAATAAGGTCATCCAGGCCTGTCCGTAAAGATGCACCTGCTGCCCAACCTCCATGTTCATGTTGAGCCAACAAGGCGGGCAGGACAATACCTGCTTCAGCATCTTCCAGTAATAATCCGATTTGTCCATTTGACAGGTAATTGGTTCCGGAAAACATGTTCGGGCCGGATTGAGCAAACAAACAGGTAGTACAGATACAATAAAACAGGGTGAAGTAATGTCGCATCAAAGTGTATGATTGGAAAGCAAGATAAGCAGATCATACCAATACTTTTATCCTTGTGTCTATTCCCCTGGGATTTGATTTTCATTTTTATATTTAAACTTTTAGTTTTTAACTTTTATCTTTTAGTTTACAGCATCATGGAAATCCGAAGACAATCCCGGCATCAGAAAACAACTCAAAAGACCGTAGGAAAAATGATTTTTGGATTGGTATTTCTCATAGGCATTATGGTCTTGTTCTGGTATAATATTAAAGATTACCAAAAGGAGGAAGCCACTAAAACGGTAAATAGCCAGGACCATCTGCCAGAAGCAGTTGCAGGTATAATTTATAATAAACCCAATTTCAGTTTATCCTATGTAGAACAGTTTGAAATACCCGAATGGGTGTCATATACATTGACCGTGGGGATGCTGAATCAGAAAAAATTTCCACGCGAACAGGACTTTAATCCGGATCCTGCGATTTCCACCACTTCAGCACATTATCATGATTATAAGCAAAGTGGATATCGTCGTGGTCACCTCGTCCCATCAGCAGATATGGCCTGGAATAAACCTGCTATGGATGCCACTTTTTTACTGAGCAACATTGCTCCCATGCGGGAAGAGTTTAATGATGGTGTTTGGCTGGAGCTCGAGCATAATGTGCGTGACTGGGCCAGGCTTTATAAAGAGGTGGATGTAGTTACAGGCCCGGTATTTCATGATTCGATTACCGTGATCGGTAATAATGAGGTGCTTGTGCCCAGGTATTTTTACAAAGCAATTTTTACAACACAAAATGATAAGCCCATAGTGATTGGATTTTTATTCGATCAGAGCATCGATAACACAGATCGATTAGATGCATTTGTTGTTCCCATTGATTCTATTGAAAAGCTTACAGGCATCGACCTCTTCGCAAACCGCTATGGCGACTGGGATGAAGAGATCCGACTCGAAAAAAGTGATCAGATCGACGTGGGATATTGGCCGTTCAATGAAAAATGGTATCTGGAACGGATGGAGGAGTGAGGCGTGAATCGTGATCTGTGATTCGTGGTCCGTGAATCGTAAATTGTGAATCATGATCCGTCACTCATCACTCGTCACTCATCACTCGTCACTCATCACTCGTAACTCATTACTCGTAATTCATCACTCGTAACTTGTCACTCGTAAATCGTCACTCGTAACTCATCACTCGTAATTCGTAATTCATCACTCCTCACTCGTCATTTGCAACTTGTAACTACCTATACGTTCTGCTCAGCAATAGATGATCGACCATCACTAACGCGGCCATGGCTTCTACAATGGGTACGGCTCTCGGCACCACACATGGATCATGTCTCCCTTTTCCTTTGATCACTACTTCTTCGCCAGCCGCATTTAAGGTCTTTTGATCTTTCATGATCGTTGATACAGGTTTGAATGCAACCCTGAAGTATATCGGCATGCCATTGGAAATACCTCCCTGAACACCACCTGAATGGTTTGAATTTGTGACGACAACTTCACCATCCTGCTCGAAAATGTCATTGTGCTCGCTCCCTTTTAATTTTGTCCCTTCGAAACCAGATCCATATTCAAAACCTTTGCATGCATTAATGCTCAACATGGCTTGTCCCAGATCAGCATGGAGTTTGTGAAAAACAGGTTCACCCAATCCAACAGGACTACCTTCAATCACACAAGTGATGATGCCCCCAACGGTGTCACCATCTTTTTTGATCTCCTCAATGAGTTTTTCCATTTGTTGTGCAAACTCACGATTAGGAGATCTCACTACATTTTGCTCTGTGAACGACCAGTCAAACGATTCGATTCCACCCTGATAGGTGAGATGTCCTACCTGGGTGACAGCGGCACGAATAATGATATTTTCTTTTTGCAAAATCAATTTGGCGATTGCACCTGCCGCGACCCAATTGGCTGTTTCACGTGCTGACGATCGACCGCCGCCCCGGTGATCCCGTGTGCCGTATTTAGCATGATATGTATAGTCAGCGTGGGAGGGTCGGAAGGATGGTTCAATATGCTCATAATCAGCCGGGCGCATATCTTCATTCGGGATCAGTATTAAAATCGGTGAACCTGTGGTAGTACCCTGATACACACCGGATTGAATGCTGATCCGGTCATTTTCTTTTCGTTGCGTCGTGATATGGGATTGGCCGGGTTTCCTTCGATCCAGCTGGTGCTGAATATATTCCAGATCCAGCTCGATACCTGGCGGGCAACCGTCAATAATGACGCCTAAACCAGGTCCATGGGACTCACCTGCTGTCGTTATTGTAAAGAGTTTTCCGAAACTATTTCCTGCCATTCTGTATTCTTAGAAAATGTTAGCTGGAAAGATAAGCTATATACTAATTTTGCAGCCTTCATGTTTCATCAGGTAGAGATTTCCCCTTCAGCGGAAGAACAAATTGAATTTCATAAGATCCGGGAGCTGCTGGCAGGCTATGCGCGTGGCATTCATGGCAGGGACGCTTGTCTTCAGCTTCATCCTGTCAATGACCTCCACGAAGTCAGGTACCGAATGGATGAGGTGTATGCGTATTATGAAATGTCATCCCTGTCCTCCAGGTTTCAGCTTAGCGAATACCTTGATATCCATCTGGCAGTTGAGCACCTGGCCATTGATGGATTTGTGCTATCACAGGAAGACATTCATGAGATCGGATGGCAGTGCGAACAGGTGATATCGATTCATCGTTTCTTTGATAAAGTCGATAACAGGCGAGAATATTCATCTCTTGCTTTGTGGACATCACGGGTCGGAGATCCTTCTCATTTGGTAAAGGCTATTCGAAAAATTCTGGATCCAAAAGGTGTGGTGCGTCCTGATGCTTCACCGGAACTCCAGACGATCGCGAGAGCACTAGATGCTGAAGCAGGAAAATTGAATCGCGAATTTGTAAGGTTGATCGGAAAGTATAAAGCGGAAGGATGGTTGACCGATACGGTCGAGTCCATTCGATCCGGTCGCCGTGTATTGTGTGTACAGGCTGAGCATAAAAGGAAATTAAAAGGGATTGTACATGATGAATCCACCACGGGTCGAACCGTCTTTATAGAACCCGATATTATCGTCGATATCAACAATAATATCATTGAGCTCGAAGGTGATTACAAGAAAGAAGTCTTCAGGCTCTTAAAAGAATTGTGTGCACTGCTACGCCCTGACCAGGAATTAGTTCTTTCGGTTTGTGAACTTATCCATCATTGGGATTTGATCCAATGCATGGCGGCGCTGGGTGGTGCATATAAGGGACAACGACCAAAATTGCAGGAAGACGCGACGCTTCATCTCATTGCTGCAAGACATCCGCTGCTGTACCTTAAAAACAAATCAAAGGGCAGAGAAGTCATAACATTTGATCTGGTGCTTCATCCACCGAATCGGCTTCTTATCCTCAGTGGCCCAAACGCGGGCGGAAAATCTATTTTATTAAAGGCAACAGGTCTGATCCAGGTGATGGCTCAATGTGGGATGTTGATTCCAGCGGATGGAGGATCCGTCATCGGTATGATGAGCCGCATCTCTGTCGATATTGGGGATCAGCAATCCATAGAAGAAGACCTGTCGACGTACAGCAGTCGATTAAAAAATATGAAAGAAACGCTTGCTACGGCAGACGGTGCTACATTAATCCTGGTAGATGAATTTGGTTCCGGCACAGATCCGAAAATAGGCGGAGCTATTGCCGAAGCTATTCTGGATGCGCTTGTCAAAAAGCAATCATTGGGCGTACTCACCACACATTATCCAAACATCAAGATGTATGCACATCGCACCAAAGGTGTCGTGAATGGTGCCATGATGTTTGATAAGGAAAAAATACTTCCAACATATCAACTTAAGATTGGCAAGCCGGGAAGTTCGTTCGCATTTGAAATTGCAGAGCGCACAGGATTGCCGGAGGAGGTCATTGAATATGCAAGAAAAAATGCCGGTGTACAAACAGTCGCTTTAGAAGATCTGATCCACGATCTCGATGATAAGACACAGCGACTGGGCACAGAAATAAATGCTGTCCGGGATAAACAAAAGGAGTTAGATCGGCTGATCGTAAACTATGAACAGTTACGACTTGACCTTGAAGTCAAACGCAAACGATTTAAAATCGATCAGAAGAAAGCATCCCTGAATGAAGTGTCCCAATATAGTCAGGAGATGAACAAACTCATGAAGGATTTACGTAAAGAAAAAGATGCTGATAAAGCGAAGGAGCAAATCGAACGTATCAAGGAGGCACAATCCAAATACAATGTTGAGATCAAATCCCTGGCTGAGGAATTAGTAGACGTCAGTACGAATAAAAAAGAATTTAAGGTTGGTGACTTTGTCAAGTTGCGATCCACGCAGCAGATCGGAGCCATTGAGCGCATTCATAAAGATAAAGTGGTCGTGAATATTGGCCAGATGCAGATGACCATTCCCATGACGGAACTTCTGCATTCCAATTCCCCCATCGAAGTAAATCCGCATAAGAGCGTTCAGGCTAATGTAGTTGATTATACTAAGTTCGAAAATGAACTTGACATACGCGGTATGCTTCCGGAGGAGGCTTCTCATTACCTGGAGCGTTTCATCGATGCAGCCTTTATGAGCAGTACTTCGCAGGTACGTATTGTGCACGGAAAAGGTACCGGCACGCTCCGACAATTAGTGAAGGGTGTCATGAAGGCATACCCGTTTACCTCTGTAGCGCATGCGGAGAAAAATCAGGGAGGAGATGGAGTTACGATAGGCACTCTCTGATTTTGGATTTCTGATTTCTGATTTTGGATTTGTTTTTACTTTTTACCTTTTACTTTTTATGTTTTATGCATTCCAAAATCCAAAATCCAAAATCTTAAGGCCTTCGCTACATCTTCGGCGAATAAATAAATCGTAAATCCAAAATCCTCACCCTCCAGCGTGATGGCGCCTCCAGCGCCTAAAAAATCCAAAATCCAAAATCTTCCAGCCTTTGCTAAATCTTCTAGGAACAAAGAAATCCAAAATCAAAAATCCAAAATCCAAAATTTATATGGGTTTAAGCCAGTCCAATCTTCCATCATACATCACATAAAATATAGCTCCAATAAGTAAGGGTACTGCAATGGATCCGATCATCAATATGTAATACCATCTGGTGATGCGGGAGGGTTCGATCCAGTCGGCGATGGAGGAGAGCAGTAGCAAAACAATCAGGATGGCGGGGAAAATCAGCGTGATATAGGTGGCAACATATTCATTCCAAAGCCAGATACCAGCGTACAGGACGGCTTGGAAAAGGAGGATGGTCACAAAGTGTGTTTTCAGTGCAGAAGTCCCTTTAGCAGGCATTTAACAATATATTGAGTTGCTCCGGCAATATATTAAGATCAATCTGGGTTTATCTTTCCATCATGATAACAAAAGTTGGATTTCTCACCGGATGCCTGTTATTTCTTTTTGGCCCTATGCTCCAGGGACAGACTGAGGCGCAGATAGCTGAAATCTATGCTAAGCGTATCAGGACTGAAATGATCAATGGTGTATATATACCTGTTGACCTGGCAGATGCTCACAGTGAGCTCAGTCGCCTCGCCGATCCGGCCGGATTAACATCCTTCAGAAGGGCCCCGGAAGATGAGATCGAACGTAAGCTTCATTTTGGACTGGGTCGCTGGATCCTGACGAATTGGGGATTGGAAGACGGATCAAGAATTTCTCATTATCTGAAACTAAAAGGAGTTTCAGTACCGGATGACATGGTACGGATTATCATCGTCACATGGCACAGGAAAATTAATAAGCGTCCAATGATGGTGGAGGAAGAAATAGCTGCTGCTAAAAAACGAATGGATGAAGCTAAAGCTAAGCGTGATGCTGATAGAAAAGTTATTTCGGTAGAAACCCGTCCACACAAAGAGTAATCACACTACTTTGTCCGCACAGTAAGAGCTTGCAAAGGCATCAGGCTTGGCTTTGAATACAAAGCCCATACCGAGGATATATCCCATCGCTTCACGCAATGCTTCATTGGATTTGAAATGAGGATCCGTATTAATATCCGCATGTACTTCGAGAGCGATATCAAAATCATCCAGTAGGTCACAAAGCTTATAAGCGACATCAACAGACTTCCATACTTCTGTGATCATACGTTCGCGAAGACTGATGATCTTTTCGGATTTCTCATTGTGGATAAACATAAATCCACCTTTCTTCTCCCGAAGGAAAACTATAACTGTGGCATATTCGGTCACCGTACCCCGAACCTGGGAATCTGTTCCGATGCATACTTTCAATCGGTACCCATTGGCGATTTCCCGTTCAACGGTAGTCTTAACTGCTACCAGGATATCTTCCTCAATCCTATCACCATTAAAGCGTCTCCAGCCCATATGATATAAGTTTCTTACATGTGAATATAAGGAAATCAATAGATAGTATCAGTTACCCGCCCTCTACTGCGTAAAGACTTTGTAAAATATGTCTGTTGCGTGATAGAAGTTATGGTGTTTTTGCAATCCGACAGAGATGTGACACCTTCAGTGTCAGGATCGGCCGGGAGGGCCGATCTACCGCGGGTTGCACCCGCAGTTAAAAACATGGAAGCCCTTCAGGCTTCAAAAAAGCACTTTATAACGTTCTCTTACTGTCTCACATAGGGTCCCTGAGCCTGCATAAGGATGCGCGATAGGAGTCGAAGGGCTCACGCTCTAATTTTGCATCGCCAGCAGATCCGCTTCATCAAATGCCCGGAAATCCACCTGACTCAGACCCGACACGCCCTGCTCTTCCATGAACACCCCATAGATCGTATCCACAGCTGCCATGGTTGACTTGTTGTGCGTCACAATAATGAATTGAGACTGCGAAGAGAATTTCTTGATGATCTTATTAAACTTCAGAATGTTGGCATCATCGAGTGGGGCATCCACCTCATCAAAAACGCAGAAAGGTGCAGGCTTCATCAGGTAGAGTGCAAACAGCAAAGCGATCGCCGTGAGTGTTTTTTCACCACCTGATAATTGAGAAAGTGATTTCGGACGTTTTCCTTTTGGTTTGGCAATGATGTCAATAGGAGATTCCAATGGATCATTCGGATCTACGAGTACCAGGTCACAGGTATCATCTTCAGTAAAGAGACTTCTAAAGACTTCGATAAAGTTTTCTCTTACTTTATCAAACGACTCCATGAACTGAACGGTTGCTGATACTTCGATCTCCGTGATTGTCGTCAAGAGTGATTCCTTTGCATTGAGGATATCAGTACGCTGACTGTTGATATTATCATAGCGCACTTTGATCTCTTCATATGCCTCGATGGCCATGGGGTTGATCTCACCATAGTTTTCAAGACGCTGACGAATACGCAACACACGCGCTTCAAGATCTTCAAGCGACATTTCCTCATTCATATGCTCAGCCGTAATGTCCTCAAGACGCACGCCAAACTCCACTTCCATTCGTTCTGAAATCGCAATTAACCTGTACTTATGCTTGTTGTGCTGATCTTTCATCTCATTGACGAGATATTGTAATGCCTGTCGT
>JBBREG010000149.1:0-9076 GCA_038203125.1 Chitinophagales bacterium | reverse complement strand
GGGTATTGGTCCTGCAGCACACAGCTTTAATGGACAATCACGACAATGGAATGTTGCGAACAATATCAAATACACACATGCACTTCGGAATGATGCATTGCCGTTTGAAATAGAACAACTAACATCACAGCAACGATATAACGAACATGTGATGACGGGATTACGTACGTTGCGTGGAATTGAAAAAGAAGCTATTCAGGCATTAGGTGAAGATTATGTACAAAACCTGGTTACATCCATTTCACCTTTGGTAAATAATGGAAAGGTTTTTATAAATCAATTTGGAAATTACGCGCTGAAGCCGGAGTTTTATTTTTTTGCGGATGGAATTGCTTCAGATCTGTTTATGGAAACAGAATCGAGCACATAATTCTACAACCTGGTGGTCAGAATTGAAAGAAGAGAAACAGCCGCTTCTGAAATAATCGTGCCCGGACCAAAAATGGCTGCGACACCTTGTGCATATAGATCCGCATGATCCTGTTCAGGAATTATACCTCCCACCACAACAGCGATGTCTTCCCTGCCGAGTTGTTTGAGTGCAGCAAGTGTGTCCGGAACTAAGATCTGATGACCTGCTGCTAATGATGAAATGCCAAGGATGTGCACATCATTTTCAGTCGCCTGACGTGCAGCTTCCATTGGAGTTTGAAATAAAGGACCGATATCAACATCCCATCCAAGGTCTGCAAAGCTCGTGGCAATCACTTTAGCACCCCGGTCATGACCGTCCTGGCCGAGTTTGGCGACCATGATGCGTGGACGTCTTCCTGCCAGCGCGGCGAATCGATTGGCGGCTTCGCGTGCATTTAAAAATGATTCATTCATACTTAATTCTCTTGCATACACACCCGAGATCAGTGTTGGGGATGCAATATATCGACCAAATACTTTTTCCATGGCATCACTGATCTCTCCCAGCGTTGCGCGATGTCTTGCTGCTTCCACTGCAGCTTCCAAAAGATTGCCTTTACCTGAACCTGCAACATCAGTCAGATACGCTAATGAAGCCAGCGTCTGTGCCGCATTTCTGGATTCTTTTACCTGCTGTAATTTGGTAAGCTGCGATTCGGTTACAGCCGCATTATCAATTTGCAGAAGGGATAACGCGTGCGCATCTTCCGGGACAAAAATATTGACCCCAACTATTTTTTCCTTTCCTGAATCAATTTTTGCCTGTCGTCTTGCAGCAGCTTCTTCGATTCGCATTTTTGGAAGACCTGATTCCATTGCTTTTGCCATACCTCCGGCTTCTTCCACTTCGGTGATATACATCCATGCTTTTTTAATCAGTTCATGCGTCAACGTTTCCACATACACTGAACCACCGTACGGATCTACTATACCTGAGAGGTTGGCTTCGGATTGTAAAAACAATTGTGTCTCACGTGCAATGGCTGCAGAATGATCCGTTGGCAACGCGAGTGCTTCATCCAATGCATTTGTATGCAGAGATTGCGTTCCTCCCATGATCGCCGATATGGCTTCAATGGTCGTGCGAGCAATATTGTTGTAGGGATCCTTTGCGGCAAGACTCCATCCACTTGTCTGGCAGTGGGTACGCAATGCAAGTGATTTTTCATTTTCCGGATCAAACCGGCTTACAATATCACTCCAGATAACACGAGCAGCACGCATTTTTGCAACTTCGGTGAAATGATTCATTCCAATGCCCCAGAAAAACGAAAGCCGTGGTGCAAATTCATCAATCGAAAGACCCGAAGCTATACCCGTACGTAAATATTCCCAACCATCTGCAAGCGTGTAGGCCAATTCGAGTTCAGCAGTAGCGCCGGCTTCATGCATGTGATATCCTGAGATGCTAATCGAATTAAATTTCGGCATGTGGACAGCCATGAACGAAAAAATATCGCCTACGATCCGCATCGAATAGCCAGGCGGATAGATGTAGGTATTGCGTACCATGAACTCCTTGAGGATGTCATTCTGAATTGTGCCGGTGAGATTGCGGATATCTACACCTTGTTCTTCTGCAGCAACAATAAAAAATGCCATGATGGGGATGACGGCGCCATTCATGGTCATCGATACGGACATGGTGTCGAGTGGGATCTGGTCGAATAAAATTTTCATGTCTTCGACCGTATCAATTGCGACACCTGCTTTTCCGACATCGCCAGTTACCCGAGGATGATCGGAATCATATCCCCGGTGCGTAGGCAGATCAAAAGCAACAGAAAGTCCACGTTGGCCTGCTGCGAGGTTGCGACGATAAAAGGCATTGCTGGCTTCTGCGGTCGAAAATCCTGCATATTGCCGGATGGTCCATGGCCGTACCAGATACATGGTACTGTAGGGTCCGCGCAGGAAGGGAGGGAGGCCGGATACGTATCCCAGCAATGACTCTGCCTCTGGCGTCAGCTTTAACGGTGTGGGTGGGATGTATTCCTCTCCTGACATATCAGGTAAATGTAGAAAGGATGGGGGAATTGTAAAGCCATTTCACCAAAACCCAATACAGAACTAGGTAAAGTGATCCTATCACATATCATCAGGAGAACTCTTAGCTTCTGCCCTTTGTTGCTTAGTTTTGCTTCACTAACCATAATAGATACACTTTGGTAACTTTTGAAAAACACACATTGTCAAACGGACTCTGTGTGATCATACACCAGGATAAGAATACGCCCCTTTCGACTGTCAATATGCTCTATAAAGTAGGCTCCCGGGATGAATCACCTGAGCGTACCGGCTTTGCGCATTTATTTGAGCATCTCATGTTCGGTGGCTCAAAAAATGCTGAATCTTTTGATGACCCGGTACAACTGGCAGGTGGTGATTGTAATGCCTTTACCAATGCTGACATCACAAATTTTTACACCACATTGCCATCAGTCAATGTTGACACTGCTTTGTGGCTCGAGGCCGACCGGATGCAGAATCTCAGCATCAATCAAAAATCGCTCAGCACACAGCAACAAGTAGTCACAGAAGAATATAAAGAAACCTGTATTAATCAACCCTACGGGATGGTGTGGCATATGTTGTCAGACCTTTGTTATAAAACACATCCTTACCGATGGCCCACAATCGGAAAAATTATTGAGCATATCGCTGAAGCAAAACTGCAGGACGTAAAGGAATTTTATCAAAACTTCTACGGTCCCAACAATGCCATTCTGTCGGTATCAGGTCCGAATGAACCAGATGAGATACTGGCCATGATCAAAAACAGGTTTGAGGCTATTCCGGCAAGACCTGTCTTACGATTTTCCAAACCGGAAGAGCACATGCAGAAAGAAATACGACTGCTTGAAAATGAAGGCAATTATCCTTCATCAGTACTGTACCTCGCATGGTTGATGGATGACCGCAACGGACCTGATTATTACGCTTATGATCTACTAAGTGATGTGATCAGCCTGGGCCGATCGTCTGTTTTTTACCAGCGCATGGTGAAGGTGCTGAAGATTTGTGCACACATGGATGCATACATTACCGGCACGGAAGACAAAGGATTATTCATCATGGAATTGCGCCCGGCAAAAGATGTAACTATGGAGGCCATGGAAGCACAATTGTGGGAAGAATTAAGTGTATTGCAACAAGAAGAAGTATCAGCAGCAATTCTTGAAAAACTCAAAAACAAAAATGAAAGCACCGTTAGTTTTTCTAATGTAAGTGCGGCACATAAGGCGACCAACCTGGCCTATTATGAATCACTTGGCGATGCTAATCTGATCAATACTGAAGCTGACCGGATCGCTGATGTCACTGCGCATCATATCTACAGGGTCGCCAATAATCTTCGAAAAGATAATGTTAGCAAAATGCGGCTGATCGGAAATAACAATGGCGAAGCAGTTGTTCCTGCAGAAGATTTTTCCGATGATGAAGATGAATAGTCTTACTTGTATTTGTATTGATATTCATCAATCAGGTAGAAGGGATTAGCAAACTTAAAACTTGCCTGGAAGGTAATCCGCTGGTGCCATAATGTATTGATCTGATAGGGCAGACTTTGGCGGATGTCCTTACTTTCCAGGATCGGCAAATAAATTTCGAATGCATCTTTGATCAGGATCACAGCAAGGCCTCCGCTATAGCTGAGTTCAGTTTTCTCAGTGATACCGCTTGGATATAAAGCCGCATCCATGTAAACATGTGCGTAGCGAAAAGGAAGTGCAGCACTGATGCCGCCGCCGATCATCCATTTTTCACTAATACCATTCGTGGCAAAAGTCTTGAGGCCTGCATCCTTAATAAAAACCTGTCGAATAAAATTTCCATCCACTGCATTTCGACCGATCAGCCATTCATCATACATATAGTCTTTCGATGAATACCCATTGGACGATATCCCATTGAAGAAAAACAGGACATTCGCTTTCGGCCGTTCAAGGACAGGTAGCCATCCGGCAAAACCTCTGACCCAAATACCCCGCATTTTATCCTTTCCACGGAAATGCTGTTGATAATTCAGATTCAGGCGAACAAATCCTTCCCCGGCTTGTATGGCAGCATTGGCATAATAAGGACGTAATACAAAATCAGATCTGAGCTGCAGAGACAATTCGTGAATGCCATAATCACGTTGTTCGCGATGAAACTCGTATTCAAAGAAATTATCCCCTACGCCATAGTCCTGATCGATATGAACGTACCGGTATTTCAACCATTTTGTGTTATGCGAATACATATCAGGCTCTCTGAACCTAAAGGCGATTGAAGGTGAAACCCGTTGATAATCATCCCTGAATAAATAATGCGTATCTACATTATACCCAAATTTTGTTGCCGACAGACTTATTAATAATTTATCAAAAGAAATTATATCGACATCTGTGCTATAGCGGAGGTCCCCATGAAGTCTGAATTCCTCACTTTCAATTCCATAAAAAGGCATCAGGAGCAATTTGAAATTGGGTTGAGGTAGTATATCGGTCATGATCACCGCACCGGGCATAATACCATCCGTGATATTATACCCGAAAATGGGTGTGACACTTACAGAACGTTTTGTATTACTTCCGATTTTTGGAAAAATATGGATGGCCGGGACGCCTTTAGGTCGTACATCACGTTGCCAGAATTTATTTGGTGAAAGGTGATCGTATAATCTTACCTCGTCCACATCGGCATCAAAGGTTACAACTTCTTTATCAGAAAATCCTTTTAACCATTTTGTTTCGACATGCTTATGATCCTTATAACCGGAGACGGTAAGAGCATTCGCATGTTCTGATTTATTCAGAAGTGAAACTGAATTTTCATTCCTGTCAAATTTTTCAATTCGATAATCAATATCATGACTGTGGTGAATCCATTCTTCAAAAAACCAGGCGAGGTCACATGTGCATTCTGCTTCGAAAGACGTACGTATATCCTTAGGTGATACCAATGTTAATTTATGATCCTGGAAATAGCGACGATACATACGCTTCATCATCTCATCACCAACCTGCAGACGCATTAGCTCCAGTCCTTTAGGTCCGAGGACGTAAGCACTCAACAAATACTGGTCACCAAGCTGGAGATCCGGGGGTGTAGCAGGAGGCTGGAGTAGTCGTTGACTTCGCACAAAATGCAGCACCGCATCATTATCGTTCATTGAAGACCTGGCTCGAAAGATTCCGGGTAACGGCGTTTCACGATCTTCCCCATAAACGCTTTTCATGTATTGGCTTTCCAGATAGGAATTGAAACCTTCATCCATCCATGGATCCGTACGCTCATTTGTTGATAATATCCCGTAGATCCAGGTGTGGCCTATTTCATGCGCGATCACACGATCAAGATATTCAGGGGCGTCTGTGTATGCGATCTGCGCCACCATGGGATATTCCATATACCCAGCGCTACTAAATGGTGCATATACAACGCTCATCTGCGGATACGGATAGGGACCGACCCAATCACTGTAGAACCGCATGGCTCTTTCAGCATACGTCATGGCAGAATCCCAATTTGCAGAGAGATACGGATCGATGTAAATATTCAGTTCTACAGGAGGATTGTCCCCAATTTGTATCACCTTTTGTTCGTGTTTAAATTCCGGGCTGGCAAACCATGCGAAGTCAATTACATTGGTTGCATTAAATTTCCATTCCGTGTATGGTCCACCTGTCTTATTTGAAGTGCCGGTACCTGTTCCTGCAATAACGTATCCTGCAGGTGCAACAATGGTGACTTCATAGTCAGCAAAATCATTATAAAATTCACCGGAATCCAGATACGGCATGGGGTGCCATCCCTCTTCATCATAGACCGCAATATGTGGATACCATTGCGTGATCTGGTAACTCATACCTGTACGCCCAGGTCGTGAAAATGAAAGTGGAATTTTTTGTGAATACGCAGTAGTAATCGTTATGAAAGCACCAGGCTGCAGAGGTTGACTTAGAATCAGCCATGCGACATCCGGATCTTTTGTAGACTCAAAGGTGATTTTTTGTTCCGGAGAAGCAAAATTAAGATGATTGATGCCGCCTGTTTCGTTTTCCTTAGCGCGATACAGGGATAGATTTCCCAGGTGAAGCATTTGATTAACAAGTGCTGTGTTCCGGGACTTGAATGCATTGGGCCAGAGATGAATTGCGATTCGATCCAGTGGAACATTCGCCGTATTTGTATATCTGATCCTGACATCACCCGTGAGTGTATGATCCGACGTATCCAGAGAAGCTGATAACTGATACAACGGACGCTGACCAATGCCTGGGAGATGCATGAAACATATGACAATACAAAAAACCAAAAACCTCGCTAAATGAGTGTGTCCATGGAGGCAGGCTACGTTGGTTGTCCGGTGCATTAACCAAAGATAGAAAGTCCTGAATCATAGAGACCTGTATCTAATCCTCTGAGATTTCCAGTCCTTATTACCTTGTGGGGGATGAATATGACTAATCTAATGATACCTGTCCTGCGGAAAGCTGCGGCGGCCATCATGGAAATCTACGCGGATACCGACCGCTTTAAGACCCAATATAAAGAGGATGAAAGCCCGCTGACTGAAGCAGATCTGAAATCCAATGAGATTATCAGAAATGAATTGACTGCTTTATTTCCAGGCATTCCTATCATTTCTGAGGAGATGAAACAGGAAGGATATGACGTACGCAAAGGGTATGATCAATATTTCCTTGTAGATCCCCTGGACGGAACTAAAGAATTTATAAAAAGGAATGGAGAATTTACGGTTAACATAGCGTACCTGCAAGGACATTCCTGTACAGGTGGGTTTGTGTGTGTGCCTCATACCGGTATCATTTATACAGCTGAAAAACATACGGGTGCATTTACCATCGATCAACAGGATCAAAAAACAGAAATCCGCTCTCTTCCATTTTACATCACGGACCCCCATCTGCGTGTAGTGGCATCGCGTAGTCATCGGGATCCTGATACTGAAAATATTATTTCACGCTTGACTGATCCTGAAATTATCTCTGTTGGCAGTTCTCTTAAACTGATTTTGATTGCTGAAGGGAAAGCTCATTTTTATCCACGTCTTGGTCCTACCATGGAGTGGGATACGGCTGCAGCACAATGTATTCTGGAAGAAGCTGGAGGCTCGTTGTTGCATGTGGATACGTTGTTACCTTTTACGTACAACAAAGAGTCATTGTTGAATCCGTCATTTTTGGCATTTGGAAAATTACTTGATCCGGAAACGATTTTAGATTTTTGTTTTCAAGGTTAATCTAAATTTGTTCAAATCAGAAATTTGATGACGCACAGACGTAGGCACAGCCTACGCCTAACTTTTTAGCAGTAATACATAGTATCAACATTATTAACATTAAGCAGACGTGGGCAAGCCTATTCCTAACATCATTAACATTTCTACCATTACCACAGCCGTAGACACGCCTTGGCCTTGGCCTTCGCCTTCGCCTCCGCCTTAGCCTTCGCCTCCGCCTTGGCCTTGGCCTCTCCCTACATATTAAGATTTTCTGGCATATGTTTTGCTTGGTAGCAGTAACGCTATTCAGACAAATAACATATGAGAGGATTACATTACGCGCTATTGATGGTATTAAGCCTGTTTGTTCTGTGGACATGCTCTCCTAGACCTTACAATCCAATCGTGGTACGGCCCGCGACCTGTTCTGATAATATACAATTCGCTACCAGCCCTAACCTGGGATATGTGCTGGAATTTGCGGACAGGATGCACAAGCCCGTATTTATTGACTTTTATTCGCCGTGGGTGGAATCATGTACGCGGATGGAAGAGCAGGTATTTACGCAGGATGTGCTTGCTCACTATTTCAACACGCATTTTATCAATTATAAAGTCAATGTGGGCGGTGCTGCTTCCGAGCAGCAACTGGCAGACATGTATGGTGTTACACACTTCCCAACCTTCGTATTTGTTGATGGAAAAGGAAAGGTAATGTTACGGCATGAAGGACCTGCGACCGCATCGCAATTATTGGAGATGGCTTCCTTTCTGCATAATGCAATCAGGACGGAGGAGACTGTGTCTTTATCTTTAGGAACTGATTGATCCCTCTATAGTGTCCGGTGGCACTTCGGGATTATTCATGTCCATAATTCTTTTGGCTGCAGCGGGTCCGATTACTTTGATTAGTTCCTCTTCAGGCGCCTGCTTCATTTTTTTCACGGAGCCAAAATGCTTCAGCAATTTTTCAGCCGTCTTCTCCCCTATTCCTTTCACCCCGGTTAATTCGGTGGTAGTAAAATTTTTACTCCTTGTATCTCTGTGAAATGTAATGGCAAATCGGTGGGCTTCATTGCGGGCCTGCTGTATCAACTTCAGGGATTCTGATTTCTTATCAATGTAGAGCGGCAGGGAATCACCCGGAAAATAAATTTCTTCCAGTTTTTTAGCAATTCCAATTACCGTGAGCTGCTCCCTAATGCCGAGTAAGGATATGGATTCCATTGCCGCACTTAGTTGACCTTTACCACCATCGATGATAATCAGATCCGGCAAGGGTTGATTTTCTTCCAACATTCGTTTATATCTCCGCTCGACAATTTCCCGCATAGAGGCGAAGTCATCCGGTCCTTCCACTGTCCTTACATGGAAGTGCCGATAATCTTTTTTGGCAGGTTTTGCATTCCTGAATACAACACACGCTGC
>JBBREG010000148.1:0-9092 GCA_038203125.1 Chitinophagales bacterium | reverse complement strand
GTTTGAAATTGGTTTGTAAGGGCGAAATGCTCTTGCAGGCGCTTACGCGCTTTTATTGCCATTCTTTAGAAGAGCAACCAACAAAAGAATGAAGACAGCTCCACCGATGATCCACACGATCGGATTGGCATACCAGTCTCCACCTTTATCGATATCGACATCAATGTCAAGACCTTTATCCTGAGCCCATGCAATTGACTGAACGACACAAAGTGTAACCACCAGGGCAAGTCGGGCATACACTGAAGAGACTTTTTGAGAGAGTTTCATATCAAAATTGGTTTAGTTATTAAAAATCTTGAATCGGACACTACCACGGTTTCACCAGATAAACCAGGAAATGTCCGTGTTAAAATATTTAACAGGGACGTTTTGAAAATGTTTATGAATTTTGAAGCCAGGGATGCACAATTATCATCCGGAAGGAAGATTTGTTACATTATTATCACTTCATGTAATATCTACCATGGTTTTTAATGTGAAAATCAGATTTTGACGGTCTTCCATTTTCCTCTTCGGAAGATGAAGACTGCGATCACAGCAAGCAATGATTCACTGATAGCGATACCCCAATACACACCTACAGGTCCCCAGTTCAGGATTTTAGCAAGTGTATAGCATATCGGAATTTGCAATACCCAAAAGGCAACAAAATTGATCCATGTAGGCGTCACGGTATCTCCTGCGCCATTAAATGCCTGACCGATCACCATGCCATAGGCGTAAAAAATATACCCCAGGCAAATGATGCGGAGACATAAGATGCCATGATAAATGACCTCGGGTTCCTTTGAAAACAACGGAATAATAACAGGCGCCAGGATCAGAAACATGATCGAGATCGTGGTCAAAAAGATCATATTGAAAAATGCAGAACGCCACACCGATTTTTCTGCACGTTCGGGCTGCATCGCACCGAGGTTCTGTCCGACCAGCGTGGATGCCGCTGATGCCATACCCCATGCGGGAAGAATGGTAAAAATGATAATGCGAATACCAATCGAATATCCTGCTACAGCTGCATCACCAAACAACGCAATAATCTTGATAATAAATAACCAACTCAGCGTAGCAATGGCAAACTGGAGTACACCCGTAGACCCCACTGTGACTAATCGTTTGATAATATCGCCAACCCAGACGAAGTGACGGCGCTGGAGATGAATTAAGCCTTTGCCATTAAACAAATGATACAATTGATAGCATACTCCGATGCCTCTTCCGATGGTCGTAGCAACAGCAGCCCCGGTGACGCCCATTTCCGGAAAGGGACCAATTCCAAAAATGAGCAATGGATCCAGCACGATATTCACACCATTGGCCAACCATAACGTACGCATGGCAATAGCAGCATTTCCTGCTCCTCTGAAGATGGCATTTAAGAGGAAGAGAAAAAACAAGGTGCTGCTTCCGGTGAGCAGGATGCGTGTGTATCCATTTCCTGTTCGTATCAATTCTTCTGAGCCCCCCATAAAACGAAGGATGTCTGAAGAAGTGAAATAAAAGATTAGGGCGATCACAGCGCAGACAATGATGCCGATAAAAATAGCTTGTGCTGCCGCGACGTTAGCGCCTTCCCGATCTTTCTCACCAATGCGTCGCGCCACCATAGCTGTGGTAGCCATGGACAATCCTAATGCGAGTGCCATCACCTGAGTAATAACCACTTCGGTCAATCCAACAGTGGCGGTGGCTTCTTTACCCAGTTTGGAAACGAAAAAGATGTCGACGATGGCAAAAAGACCTTCCATGAGCATCTCAAGTACCATGGGAACTGATAATAGAAATATGGCCCGATCGATGCTGCCGGTCGTATACTCTTGTTCGGAGCCATTAATGGCTTCCCGAAAGAGCTTACCGAACCGACGGATTTTATTCATGAGAAGGCAAAAATAAGTTGGCTTATCCACAATGCATGGGCAAAGGCATCAGCTACCGGGTACTTCAGAAACCGTTTGGAACGTTAGGATTCGTCCCCCGGCTGATAAAGTCAGGATACCTTACCTTTGTCCCTCTTTCAGACACCAGGCTACCTATGGCAATTTATATTACAGATGATTGTATTAACTGCGGAGCATGCGAACCCGAGTGCCCTAATAATGCCATCTATGAAGGCGGCATTAACTGGGCAATGAAGGACGGAACCACTTTGAAAGGGCCTTACATACTCGAAGACGGCACCGTGGTGGATGCTGCTGACCTGCTCGAGCCTGTCTCGGTAGACTATTATTATATCGTCCCTGACAAATGCACAGAATGCAAGGGTTTTCATGATGAACCCCAGTGCGCGGCGGTTTGCCCTGTTGATTGTTGCCTCCCGGATCCGGATCGGGTGGAGTCGGATGATCTGTTGCTCGGACGGAAGGCCATGCTGCATCTGTGAGACCGTGAGAGCATGTGAGCGTGAGGACCATGAGAACCGTGAGAGAGAGTGAGAAAATTTCTCTGCGATCTCTGCGTCTCTGCGCGACCTTTCCTTTGCGTCTCTGCGCGACCTTTTGATAAAGTGTGAGAGATGCCTTTAATTTGGTTTTAAACTCGGCTAGCCAGCACATCAGACAGCGGGACCTTCCTTATTTTGCACTCTATCCATGCTGAAAAATCGAAAAGCCTTAATGTTTGCTGTTCGTAGACATCATCATGGATTAACTGAAAATCTTTCTGGATTTTTTCCCACATAACTTTCCGTTTGCCTGTGGTAATGGGCAGGCCTGACTTATTGACAAAACTGAGAATTCTGCGTTCAATTTTATACTCCTTTCCTTCGGTCTGCATATCTCTCTTGATGATATGGGTTTCCAGTTTGATCAGTTCAAATTCCCGGAGTTCATACATGATCATGAGATTGACTAATCGAATGGTCCGATATAACGGCAGGTTAGTATAACCTTTACTGGTGGCAATAATTTTACTTAATGTTTTTTGGGCCTTCTTGTATTCCTTTCTGCCAAATTGAACGAGGGCGAGATACAATGATAGTTCAGCATTTCTGGCCAGGCTAAGGAGTTGTGTTTTTCTGAGCAGGTTTTCTGTGTACGTATCTATTAAGGTCTCACACGATATAAAATCGCCTTTGTCCAGGAATGGAAAGAGCTCATAGAGAAAGATTAAACAAGTGACATTGGCATTGAAATTCATCGAAGGGGTATTCAGTTTTTTCAATTGAAGAATGAAATGGTTCATCCCTTCATATTGGCGTAGACTGCGGAGACTGTCTAAAACGCCCTCTAAGGTGAGCACATAATAAATAGGAGGATCGGACAAAACATGTTTGTTTCCTTCCAGTAAAGTGTTGAGTTCATAAAAGGAATGGAGTGCGGATTTATAATCCCCAACACTAATCAGGTAATTGGCCTGGAATAACTGGTGCAGCTTGTTGATTTCAAGATTATCAATGTTGGAAGAAGCTACTATACTCATCTCGCTTACGACCAGGTCATTCAAAGCTGTCTTTTGGGATTCGGATCGGGCATTACCCTTATAGATCATCCGATGCCTTAGGAGCTCATACAACGCAGCCTGTTGATGTATTTTTTGCGTAACCCGCAGCGCTTCATTTATTTTGAAATGTTTATTGAGCAGTGTTTTTTCATCGGTATCAGGAAAATTAAGCGACAATAAATATTCAAGTTCAAACCTGGACGAAATAAGGAGGGCATAATAGTTTTCAAATTCTTTTGCATTCGCCATTACTTTATGGAGTAGATCAAAGCACTCCTTGTAAAGTGATTTCTCAAAGAGGATTCGTGCTTTCAGGATTTTGTCAAACAGGCTATAGTAGCTGTCCTGATCCTTCCTGAGTTCAAGCATCGTATCAAGTAATATTTTGTAGAGGTAGTTTACGGAAGTATTAAAGGAGGCTCCCTGACAAAGGGATTCATACTTTACCCGCAGCGAATCTGAAGTAATAGTCGCATCCTTAACAATCAGGTTATAAAGTTTTAGGTAGTTTGAGATCTTCTTACCATCAGAAGTTACCATAAAAGCTTTCTTTTCCGGCTTTGTCATGGAGTTAACCAGATACAGGAGCGCTTCGGTCTTTATCATTGGTAGTTACCTTTTACGTAAATATATCTTCAGAGAAATTTTAACTCCATAATCTTATAGTTATTACCTACACTACATTAAAATTTCATAACTATTTGAATAAGAGAATAGTATGACTTATTATTCAATAATGTAGTTAGTAATTTATAATATTTTTGGAAGAAGTTGAAGGTTTCTTTTACATAGGTTTGGATAAAACTTAGAACCAATTCATAAAAATGGTACTGATCCTAAAGGCACCCAATCTAATGCAGCATGACAATTGCAGATCATACTAATGCTGTCTACTAAATATATCGGCCTTCTGCTGGGCATCTTTGCTTTCATCGTTATTATGTTCCTGCCCGAACCTGCAGGCATGAGTTTCCAGGCAAAGAGTGCAGCAGCAGTAGTGGTTCTGATGAGTATATGGTGGATTACGGAGGCGATTCCGGTGTATGCTACTGCATTTCTTCCGTTGGCTTTGTACCCCTTGCTTGAGATTTTACCGGCGAAAGAAACGGCTGCCAATTATGGTCATAATTATGTACTGATGTTGCTTGGTGGGTTTTTTTTGGGTAAAGCCATAGAAAATCAAAATCTGCACCGGCGGATTGCGCTGGTCATCATCAATAACTTTGGAATCAGCAGGCAGCGGATTATGATGAGTATGATGATCGCTACTGCCTTCCTTTCGATGTGGATTGCCAATGTTACTGCGGCTGTGATGATGTTTCCTATTGCCATGTCGATTATAGCCCATGAGGAGGAAACTGTGTCGGGCAAGAGCACATTTGGAACCGGATTAATGCTGGCCATCGCTTACTCTGCTACGCTGGGAGGTCTAAGCACGCTGATAGGCACACCCACTAATATGATCTTTGTCGGTATATTGGATAAACTGTTTCCAGATGCACCACCGATCACTTTTTTTACCTGGCTTAAAATCGGGCTGCCGGTGGTGATTGTATTGCTGCCAGTCTTTTGTTTTTATCTTATTCGTTATTTCGGGGTTAAAGGGAATCTCAGTCAAAGTGATACCATCATCAAAGATGAATTAATGGCACTTGGCAAAATCACGGCCGGAGAAAAGAGCGTAATCTATGTATGTCTGATCGCCATATTTGGATGGATTTTCAGAGATGATTTTTTATTCGGAACACTGGTTATTCCCGGCTGGGCTTCCATACTGGGATTAGATAACTATGTGCACGACAGTACCGTGGCGATCGCGGCAGCACTACTATTGTTTATACTTCCTGCCAATAAAGAAAAACGTCTCCTCGACTGGAAATCTGCAAGTCAGGTTCCATGGGGCGTCGCTATGATCGTGGGCGGAGGATATGCTATCGCTGCGGGTTTCGAATCAACCGGACTTGCGGATTGGCTGGGCAACCAACTTGTGTTTATTAGCAATTACCCATTCCTGATCGTCATGATAGTGGTGATTGGCTTTGTGATGATTTTTACAGAGTTTAATTCTAATACAGCAACGGCCAATATTCTCTTGCCAGTCCTGGCGAGCATGGCTGTAGCAGCAGCCATCAACCCACTCCTGCTATTGATTCCCGCCACGGTGGCATCATCACTTGGATTTATGATGCCTGCCGGTACCGGCCCCAATACCGTAATTTTTGGAAGTGAGAGGGTGACCGTAGCAGATATGGTGAAATGCGGCGTGTGGCTCGACCTGATCAGCCTGGTGATACTGACAGTTTTGTTATATTTTATCATCATGCCCTGGCTTGGATTTGAATCCGGATTGCCTGTTTGGGCTCAATAATTGATTAGTACTATAAGTATAATGAATATAACCACCGCCACAGCCGGTAACAATGGGGAGAAAGATCGTTCTGATTGTTTTGTCTCTCTTGAACTGACCAACTCAGGCGGGTTGTCTATTGAATTGAACAGTAAAGTCCAGGTAAGTTTTGGGGAGGCCATTCATGCGTTATGCCAGGATATATGCTTACACTTTGGAATTGAACATGCACACCTCAGCATCACGGACAAAGGCGCATTACCTTTTGTCATGGGAGCACGGATTGAAGCAGCTATTCACCAACTCATACATACAGATAAAGAATATCTGCCAGAGATGCTCCCGGAAAATCTCTACCTATCTGCTCGGGATCAACATAGGATTTCGCGACTGTACCTACCAGGCAATACGCCCAGCCTGATGATTAATGCAGGCATCCATGCCCCTAATGCGATCATCCTCGATCTGGAAGACGCGGTCGCCAGTCATAAAAAAACTGAAGCTCGTTATCTCGTCCGTAATGCATTACGTCACCTCAGCTTTATGGGCGTAGAGCGAATGGTGCGGATCAACCAGATGCCTGCAGGATTAGTTGATCTTGACTTTATCGTACCACATAATGTACATACAATCGTAGTTCCAAAATGTGAAAGTGCTGAGCAGATACATGCCGTCAATGCACGAATAACAGAACTCCAAAGAGAGATAACTACACCGAATCCCATTTGGCTTATACCCATCATTGAAAGCCCCCTGGGCATAATAAATTCCTTTGAAATTGCTACATCAGCGGACAATGTGGTTGCCCTTGCTATTGGGTTAGAGGACTATACAGCTGCCATGGGTATCAACCGAACGAATGAAGGGACTGAATCCTTATTTGCGAGATGTCAGTTGATTAATTCCTGTAAAGCCGCAGGAATTCAGGCTTTGGATTCAGTGTTTTCGGATGTTGGTGATATGGATGCATTGAAGACCTATGTGATCAAATCCAAATCGATAGGATTTGATGGAATAGGCTGTATCCATCCACGGCAATTGAAAACCATCAATACATATTTTGCACCGGATGCGGTAGAAATTGAAAAGGCGAAGGATATAGTGAGAGCTTTTACCGAGGCTACTAAAAGAGGACTCGGTGTAGTATCTCTCGGAACGAAAATGGTAGATGCTCCGGTAGTTAAACGGGCACTACGCACTATCGAACTGGCCATTTCACTTGGCAGACTGGATCATGATTGGATGAATATGGACCACAAGTTGAATCATCAATCATGAAGATGCCAGTTAAAACAATCGTTAATGCGGCAGGCAGATCGGTGCCTGTCGAAGTAAATGGTAAGCCGGTCATACCCTATAAAGGAGTTGGCCAACATCGTCCGGAGGGAAATAAATACGGGCCGCCTATAACCACTTGCATTGACTTTCCTGCAGACGGCAATAAGCGGGTGTCAACATTAAAGGAATCTCTCATTAAAGCTGGTTTAAAAAATGGGATGACCATATCTACCCACCATCATTTCAGGAATGGAGACCTGATCGCTCAACAGATTTTTGATATCGCTGCAGCACTTGGTGTTAAAGACCTGGTGTGGTTCCCTTCCGCTTCTTTTGATTGTCATGCCTCACTGATTAAGTACCTGGAGGATGGGACCCTTCATCGTATCGAGGGCAGCATGAATGGACAGCTTGGACGCTTTACATCAGAAGGCAGGATGAGGGGTGTGGGCGTTCTTCGCTCCCATGGCGGTCGGTATCAGGCCGTGCAGGATGGTGAGGTCAGTATCGATATCGCTGTGATCGCAGCTCCTACTGCCGATTCTTTTGGTAACGCCAATGGACTGGATGGACCTGCTGCCTGCGGACTCTTAGGATTCGCATTAGCCGATTCACAATATGCAGACAAGGTGATAGTGGTTACTGATCATCTGGTGCCTTTCCCATGTTGGCCATGGCAGATACAAGGCAATAATGTAGACTACGTCGTACAAGTGGAAAGGGTCGGGATACCCGAAAAAATTGTCTCCGGCACCACGGAAATAACGAAAAGCCCGGACAGATTATACCTTGCTGAGCTGACTGCCAGATTTTGTGAACAAGCAGGAATTATCAGGGATGGATTTTCTTTCCAGGCCGGATCAGGCGGTACCGCTTTGTCCATTGGGATTTATTTCGCTGATATGTTGCGGGAAAAAGGAATGAAATCCAGATTCGCTCGAGGAGGAAGTAATGCCTATTTAGTACGCATGCTGGAAGAAGGCTTGGTAGAGTATATCCTGGACGGGCAAACCTTTGACCTCGTAGGAGTACGATCTATGCGTGAAAATCCAACACATGTGGACACGAGTCCATTTACGAGTTATAACTACCACGGCAAAGGCAATTTCGCTCAATTGGTGGATGTGGTTATCCTTGGAGCAACCGAGGTGGATGTAGCATTTAATGCCAACGTAGTGACCCACTCCGACGGCATTCTCCTGCATGGTATAGGAGGGTGGCAAAATTGTCTTTTCGCGAAGTGTACCATTCTTCCGATTCCACTTTTTCGGGATAGAATTCCTATTATCCGTGATCAGGTGACTACGCTATGTGGACCCGGTGAGCTTATTGATGTTATTGTGACAGAACGCGGCATAGCCATCAATCCGCTACGTCAGGATCTGCTGGATAAAGTCAGGAACTCCTCGTTACCGATCAGGACAATACATGAACTCAAAGCAGAAGCAGAAAAAATCTGTGGCGTACCTGCGGCGGCCAGATTTGAAGATGAAATCGTTGCTGTCGTCAAATGGGTTGACGGTACAGTGATCGATTCCGTTAGAAAAGTCATCTTAGATTAAAATCCTTAAATCATTTCCTGTTTTCTCTTGCTATAGCTGTAAGTACATTTAGCCGGGACTGAAGATGAATTAAAGTTTTCGCGTGAGGTTGATGCACAATTCAAAAAACTTGCTGAAGCCCGTGAGATACTTACTCCCATAATCAATAAGGCAAGGGAGGAAATTCAAAATGCAAAAGCTGAAAACAGGCTGGCCAACCAATCAATTATTGGTGATGGAATAAAAGCCCAAAGGCAGATTGAGGAAACAGCTTACGGATACCAGCGACCCCAAGTGTATTTTGGTTGTGGAAAACCTACTCCCGCGGTGGGATAATTATGGTGGTCTGGTTCAGGAAGATTAAATTCTTCTTGGTTTTTTTGCATTATCTGGCTGTTTAGAACAGCCATTCGCGTGGCAATGCAGGTGCAATATTAAGGAATAAAATTTATATTTATAGCGGCTTACAATCCCCCCTTTTTTTG
>JBBREG010000147.1:0-9104 GCA_038203125.1 Chitinophagales bacterium | reverse complement strand
TCAATTTATCAAAAAGCTATCGATGACCTTGCGCAAAAACATGCGGGAAACCCGGAGTCATCCCTTATCGATTATCATCGCGCAGAATTATTGACGCAGCAGGCAGCAACCTGGCAGGGGGATAAAACTTCTACGCACCGTTATGACTATAATAAAGCCATTGAAATATGCCGTGATGCTATTCGAAAATATCCTGATGCGTATGGAAGTCAATTATGTAAAAGTCTGATTGCCCAGATTGAAACGCCTTCCATTAATGCAGCCATTGAATCTGTCAATCTTCCTTCTGAAGAATTACTCGCCCAAATAGAATATCGAAATTTATCTTCTATACATCTTAAGCTGGTAAAGCTGCCTGAATCACCCAGACGATGGCGTGGTAATAATTGGGATGGTGAAAATGTACTCCAGCGTCTTAATCAACTTTCAGCGTTAAAAACCTGGCAACAAAACATTAGTGATGGTGCTGATCATCAGCCTCACGTCACAGAAATACCAGTACAATCACTTCCCAAAGGTCATTACACGTTATTGATCTCTGACAAATCCGAATTTGATGTCAAAAGCTCAACAACAGGTGCAGTAATGTTTACTGTGTCCGAGCTCGGATACTGGTACATGGATGATAGAAGCAAAAGTTCTGTTGCTGCAATCATCAACAGAGGAACCGGGCAACCCTTGCAAGGCGTAAAGGCCGAATTTTTTTCACTGCAATATGTGTCAGGTCGTCAACGCCCGGAGGAGATTAAGGTGGGTGAAGAAACAAGTGATGCAGGAGGATGGGTTAATGTACCGCGGATACAGAATCAAAGTGTCAACATTCGCCTGACCAAAGGCGATGATGAATTATATGAAGAAGAAGGCTATCATACATACCGGTATGGAAGCAACTCTGATGCAAATCCAACGACGCTATTTTTTAGTGATCGTTCCATTTATCGCCCGGGACAAAAGATGTTTTTTAAAGGATATGCACTTGAATTCGATAGATATCAGGTTCCTAAAGTCGTAGCTGGTAAAAAAGTAGAAGTGATTCTCTATGATGTCAATGGACAGGAGCAATCCAAAAAAACATTTACATCGAATGACTTTGGAACATTTGCTGGTCAATTTGATCTGCCACAGGGCGGACTGACTGGGCAGATGTCTATTTCGTCTAGTCATGGTGCCAACAGACATTATTTCCAGGTGGAAGAATATAAGCGACCAAAATTTGAAATAACATACGATACGCTTAAAGAAACCGTCCGGCTCAATGAAAATGTAACTATTCGTGGATTTGCAAAAGATTACGCTGGTAGTGCTGTTTCTAATGCAAATGTCAGGTATCAGGTAGAGCGTGTTGCATTTCGTCCATGGTGGTATTCTTATTGGAAAGGTTTCTGGCCTCAAAGTGAAGACAGACAAGTCCTCGCAGTTGGCACAACGACGACGAAGACTGATGGTAGCTATGATATTTCATTTTTAGCAAAACCAAAAGCGGGTGCCGATGAAAATCTGATGTATCGTTTTGAAATCAATTCGTATGTCACGGACATCACCGGAGAAAGCCATGAATTATCAAAAACGATTGTCCTCAACAAGCAAGGATTTGATGTCAATATAGGCTTAAGTGAAAAGGTATCCATATCATCAATAGACAAGATTCCTGTAAGCGCACTCAATAGTGACAACGCTGAAGTAAAAGTTACCGGTGCGCTTGAGATTATTCAAATCATCGGTCCCGAACGTCATAAACGCGACCGCCTTTGGACCATCCCGGATATCATGACGATTTCCGAAGCAGAATATGCAACACGATTTCCCAATTATTTTGTGCCGGGAAAAGAAGCGATGTCAGAATGGAAGATAGGTCTAAGTCTGGGTTCCAAAACATTCACAGTTGATGGTAAGGATACGATCAATCTTACAGGATCTATCAGTCAACCGGGGCATTATAAACTATTATGGAAATGGAAAGATGCTGCCGGAAAAGAACTGGTCATTACGCAATTCATTATGTTATATGATGAAAGCAAACCTTTGCCTGGACCGGAAGCGATTCATGTGTCTGTAGATGATCTTGCATATGCTCCGGGTCAAACACCCGAAATTGATTTGCTTTCAGGGTTACCTACTCCTCCAAAAACAATCCGAATAGTCGAAAGAAGAAAAGAAGATGGCACGCGCTCCTGGTTTACACTTCCTACGTACAATGACCGATCTATTAAAATATCAGAAGATGACAGAGGAGGTATTTATGTACATCATCTTACTGCATACAATAATCGAAAATTCCAGTCAAATAATCTGATACGTGTTCCATGGACGAATAAAGATTTACAGGTTAAACTAAAAACCTGGAGAGATCAGATGGAGCCTGGCGTGGAAGAAACATGGACAATGACAGTAAGTGGCTCGAAACAGGAAGCCGTTACCGCTGAGATGTTGCTAAGTATGTATGATGCCTCCCTCGATGCGTTTGTGCCGCATCAATGGCAGATGAATTTATATCCGTCAGTATCCGTGAGAACATTGATACAGGGCAGTCAGACTGTCGCTGCACAATATTGGGGATTGACACATCACTGGCAGCAAGGATATCAGGAAGTACCTGGCAGACAATACAGGGACATTAATGTCTATGGTTATTATCCTGAAGGCGGATACGGTGTTAGAGGTTCAAGGCGCAATCACGTTAATTATCATACTGATGGAGTTCGTGTATTGGAATATGCCACTGAAGCAGCCCCAGCTGCATTGGAGGAGATATCAGCTAACAAAGTTGGAGATGCTGCGTCCGGTGGAGAAGATGATACGGAAACAAAGGCTCCTGTTTTACCTCAGACACCACCTCCATTACGTAGTGTGCTGGATGAAACTGTATTCTTTTTTCCACAAATCAAAACTGACGACAAAGGCAATCTGACTTTTTCATTTAAAATGAAAGAAGGTCTTACGCGTTGGAAGTTTCAGGCTTTAGGCCATACGAAAGATCTTGCGTTCGGTCTTACCCAATCAGAAGTTGTTACACAAAAAGACTTGATGGTCTTTCCAAATCCTCCCCGATTTTTCAGGGAAGGAGATACGCTTGCGTTCCAGATAAAACTCAGTAATCTGACAAGTCAAGTTCAATCCGGAAATACACAACTTAAAATTGTGGATGCGATCTCCAATGAGGACGTTTCAGCAAAGTGGGGTATAACGAATACATCCAAGTCATTCTCCATTACGCCCAGCGGCAGTACACCACTTTCCTGGATGATGCACGTCCCTAAAAACTGGATCACACCTGTCAAATATCAGGTCTCCGCTTCTGCAGGTAATGTAACAGATGGAGAAGAATCTATGATCCCTGTGGTAACGAACCGCATCCTGATCACAGAGACGCTCCCATTACCGATGAAGGCTAAAGAAACGAAGACGTTCGTTTTCAAATCGATGATGGACAAATCATCCACTACACGTGATCCCCATCAATTTACTGTCGAAATGACGACCTCACCTGCATGGTATGCAGTGCAAGCCCTGCCGTACCTAATGGAATATCCGCATGAGTGTGCAGAACAGGTATTCAGCAGATTATATGCTAATACGCTTGCATCGCATATTGCAAATAAATACCCGGCGATCCGCCAGACATTTGAAACGTGGCGAAAAACAAATGATGATGCACTACTGAGCAATCTTCAGAAAAATCAGGAATTGAAATCAGCCATGCTGGAAGAAACACCGTGGGTTCGTGATGCCATGGCAGAATCCACACAGAAGAAAGATATCGCTATCCTTTTTGAAACCAATGCCATGCGAAGTGAATCGCAGCAGGCACTGGTGTCCCTGAGACAAATGCAACTTGCGAATGGCGCATTTTCATGGTTTCCCGGCGGAACAGACAATTGGTATATAACACAATATATCGTTGAGGGATTTGGACATCTCCGTAAAATGAATGTCTCTATCCAGGGTGGTGAAGGAATGGACATTGTGCAGCGTGCTGTTCCATATATCGATGGTATGATGATCGATTGGTATGATGATCTGAAACGACTGGCGCAACAAGGCAAGATTAAACTTGAAGATCACCAGATCGGGAATATGCAGATCCATTACCTGTATGCACGTTCTTTCTTTCCTGAGATCCAGCATACGGCACAGATTGATGAAGTGATCAACTATGTAAAAACACAATCTGAAAAATACTGGTTGCAACACAGCCTGTATGAGCAGGGTTTGGTCGCGCTTGGATTTAACAGGACATCACCAAACAATACACTTTCAAAAGAAATACTTGCATCACTTCGCGAAAAAACGATCGTGAATGAAGAGCTTGGCAGATACTGGAAACTAACGCCAGGATTTTATTGGTATCAGGCACCTGTCGAATTACAATCCCTCATGATTGAATTATATCAGGAAATGAAAGTGCCACAAGCAGAGACGGATGAATTGCGTGTTTGGTTGTTGAAACAAAAACAAACCACGCGTTGGAATTCTACAAAAGCTACCGCTGCAGCAATTTATGCGTTGTTGATTCATCCGGATACCTGGCTTGAATCATCCGGTATCGTGGAGGTCAAAGTAGGCAATGAAAATGTTGTTGATCAATCAACTGCAGTTGAACCCGGCACCGGATATGTCAAAAAATCCTGGGATGGGGATCAGATTAAAAACTCATGGTCGTCTATCACCGTTAAAAATCAAAATAACCACATCGCGTGGGGTGCAGCGTATTATCAATATTGGGAAGACCTTGACAAAGTTGATAATTCGATAGAAAATAATCCGCTGAAAGTTACAAGGGAGTTATTGATTTCTAAACAAAGTGACCGGGGTGACGTGACCAGCATAGCGCAAGGAAGAAAATTGCGTATTGGTGATAAGCTGATCGTCCGCCTCATTATTGAAACGGATCGTGTTATGGAGTTTGTCCATTTAAAAGACCTAAGAGCTTCTGGTTTTGAGCCGATGGATGTCATCAGTGGCTATCGGTGGAATAATGGCATCGGTTATTATCAAAGCACTAAAGACATGGCGACACATTTTTTCATTGATTATTTACCTCGCGGGAAATATATCATTGAATATCCGGTGACCGTGGCTCAGGCTGGCGCATATAGTGTAGGACTGGCTACCTTACAATGCATGTATGCTCCTGAATTTGCTGATCATAGCCAGGGACAGCGTGTAAAAGTGGAGTAAAAAGATCGTTAGTCGATATTGGCGTCCAAAAATCCTGAAAATACCGGATATTGGCACAGTCAATTTTTCTAACAAAACCAGGTTAGCATTATGTCTGAAAAAACAGAACGTGAGAAACACGCGGATACAATCGTTCGCAATCACATCATATGGTCCATGGGCGCCGGATTGATCCCGGTGCCGATTGTAGATTTCTTTGCTGTTAGCGGGATCCAGTTGGATATGATCCGCCAACTATGCAAACTTTATGATCAGGACTTCAAAGAATCTGAAGGTAAAGCTATCATTACCAGCCTTACCGGCTCCGGCCTTGCCCGTATGGGAGCTAAAGCCATGATCAAATTCATCCCGGGGATTGGTTCTGTCATCGGTGGTGTTACCATGGCGGTACTTTCGGGCGCATCTTCTTATGCTTTGGGTGAAGTGTTTAAGAAGCACTTTGAAACCGGCGGAACATTCCTCGATTTTGATGCCAAGCGTCTGAAGAAGATGTATAATGAAAGATTCGAAAAAGGTAAAAAAGTAGCTGAGCAGTTTCAAAAGGAACAGGAGAAAAAACGATCGGCTGCCGACGCGGCTGCGGAAGGAAAAACATCTTCTAAACTTGTCGATAAACTCAAGGAATTAGCAGAGTTGAAGAAGGAAGGACTCATTTCGGAAGAGGAATACAATGCCATGAAGAAAAAACTGATAGGCACCTGACCAGGGAGCAGCCTCAGAATCAATCTTTTTAACGTTACGTTGGGAAATTAGCTAACTATTAGCTCAGGTTACCGCTGCCATAGTTCCTAACTTTGGAGGTCCCTAAGATTCAGCCGGACAAACAAATTATAAACTCATCATATAATGCGTTTACACGTTTTATTCACCCTTCTTTTTTCATGTATCCTCTCAGGACTGACAGCAGGAACGCCTGAGAATAAATACCGGATTGAAGTGGAACTCCAGCACTTTGATGGTGACACGTTATTGTTAGGGTATTATTTTGGAAAATCTCAATATCTGAAAGACACGGCAATCCTTGAGAAAGGCAAGTTTGTTTTTGAAGGATCAGATTCACTAAAGCATGGGGTCTATCTGCTCGTTATTCCTCCGGATAATAAATTTATTCATTTACTGGTTGCTGAAGATCAGCCTCGCATGTCCATGTCCGTGGATCTGGAGAATATCGTCCCAACAGCAAAATTTAAAGGATCGCCAGAAAATGTGATCTACTATGATTATCTCAAAGCGCTGGACCAACGCAGACCCTTGGCAGACAGCCTGAAAAAAATGGTTGTACAGGATTCACTGAATAAAGAAAAATACCAGGTGCAGATCGATGCGCTCGATAAAGAAGTGGTTAAGATCCAGGATGATGTGCGCACGAAATATCCTCAGTCCATGACATCGATGTTAATCTGGGCAAATCGCGATATTGAAATTCCACAATACCCCGAACTGGCTGAAGAGGAACGTAAACAAAAGCAATTTGAATACTATCGTGCTCATTACTTTGATCATTTTGATCTGAAAGACCCACGTTCATTGCGATCCGGAATTATTCATCAGAAAATTGATTTTTTCATCACGAAATTATCCTACCAGGTTCCGGACAGTCAAAGTGTGTCAATGGATTATATGTTGCAAAAAATGGATCCTGCGAGTGAGACGTTTCAATATTACCTGGTCTATTTTCTCAATGAAGCTGCAAAATCAAAACGTATGGGGATGGATGCAGTTTACGTTCATCTCATCGATGAATATTATACAAAAGGCCTCGCCACCTGGACTGAAAAAGAACAACTTGATAAATTGATTGCACAGGCACAAAGTGTGCGGCCTACCTTAATTGGTAAGATCGCTCCTGACCTTACGTTTTATAAAGAATCCGGTGACCCCATAAGTATTCATTCCATCAAGTCGGATTATACGGTACTTTTCTTCTGGGATCCGGAATGTGGCCACTGCAAAAAATCTATTCCGGCTATCATTGATTTTTATAACGCTTACAAAGATAAAGGAGTGGAAGTACTCTCTATCTGCACACAGACCGGAAGAGATATATCCGCCTGTTGGTCTACGATTAAAGAAAAAGGAATGGATATCTGGGTCAATGCCGCAGATCAGGTATTGAAGAGCCGGTATAAAACAGTGTATGATGTTAAAACCACACCTCAGATCTTTATTCTCGATAAAGACAAGAAGATCATCGCGAAAAAACTTCCGGGAGAGGAGCTGAAAAATGTGATGGATGAGATCACGAAGGTGAAGCAATAATTCGTGAATCGTCAATCGTCAATCGTGAATCGGCAATTGTGAATCGGCAATTGTGAATCGGCAATTGTGAATCATGAATCGGCAATCGTGTGGTGAATCGTGAATTGACAATTGTGAGTTGTTTTTTTTATGCCACTGCCCCATTGCACTACGTGCATCACCTCTGTGTTTTAAATTCGTCGCTATCGCGCTCTCCTTTAAAAACTCCGGGGAACCTGAAGCCTTTACTTTTTCTGAATTATTACGCAAGCTTCATGCCACTGCCCCATCGCACAACGTGCATCACCCCTGTGTTTTAAATTCGTCGCTATCGTGCACTCCTTTAAAAACTCCGGGGAACCTGAAGCCTTTACTTTTTCTGAATTATTTCGCAATGTGCAATCTGCAATCTGCAAGCCCTCTGCTGTTTAGATAAAATCTCTCGCATCCGTCGATTCCAGATATCGCTGGATCGCAGCCCACGCAGCTGAAAAAGACATCAGGATGCCAAGTGCAACAATGAATACCAGACCGATGATGATCATATCCATGCTGCTCGAAAATAAAGAGTGACCGGTCACATTTCCGATCCAGAATAAGAGGGCGAAATAGGCGATGGCAGCTACGAGAATGGAAAAGCTGCTCATCTTAAGTACTTCCATAATAAAGGGTTTGCGAATATAGCTGCGCGTGGCACCTACAAGGGACATGGTCCGGATATGATACCGGTGTTGCATAATGTACATCCGGATTTGGTGATGGATCATGACGAGGATCAGCAGTAAAAGAATGCCACCGATGGCTCCGATCATAAGGGATATACTTTTTAACCTGGCACGTACTTCACTATACAGATCCTCGGGATAATAGAAGGCGGTCACACCATCGATCGTAAGGATTTCTTTCTCAAGAACTTTGGCATACACGGTATCAACCCGCTCTGCATTTAACTTAAACCGAAAAGAGGCCCGGAATGGATTTTCCATCGAGTCCGGCAAAGCAAGTTCGCCTAACTCCTCTTTCATCACATTCATGGCATCCTGGGCAGAAACGAAACGCAGATCCTGCACACCATCTAATGTGTTGAGTTTATTCTCAATCGTAATCAGATCTGCTTCTTTCAGGCCCGGATCACATTCCACCAGAAATTCAATGTTGCCTTTGAACATTTCCTCCCAGCGATCGGAAAACCAGAAGCTGCTGACGAACAATCCGGCGAAAAATAACAGGACGGCAAGACTGCTGACAGTCAGCCAATAATACGGTGTATAGGTAAAACTGAAGGATTTCACGGAGGGTAAAGATAATAATATGAATGAAAAATATAATATGTCTTTCAGACTGTAAATCAGGGCTGAGGAAGAAATTACTAATTTCGCCGTCCAAACAATATCTAACGGTTCAGACATGGCCAGGGAATTAACATTACGGGATGCCATCAGAGAAGCGATGGTCGAGGAAATGAGACTTGATAGCACGATCTTCCTGATGGGTGAAGAGGTAGCTGAATATAATGGCGCCTACAAAGTCAGCAAAGGTATGCTGGACGAATTCGGCCCAAAACGTGTGATCGATACGCCCATTGCCGAATTAGGCTTTGCAGGTATTGGGGTAGGGGCTGCGATGAACGGATTACGGCCGATCATTGAGTTTATGACATGGAATTTTGCCATTCTTGCCTTTGACCA
>JBBREG010000146.1:0-9244 GCA_038203125.1 Chitinophagales bacterium | reverse complement strand
AGAATAGGGATCTTCCACCCTTTTCCATAGCCTTACTTTACATTACCTTTCAACTGTCAACTTTCATCTTTGATCTTTTGGTTTTTATCTTTTCGTTTTTAGTTTTCGCTCATGAATCACACACCCTACGCCCAGGAATCTATTAATACGATCTATAATCTCCTTTTTTGTGATGAGCCCTCCTTATTTCAAATTGACAAGCCAACATCAACCTATCCGTGGGATATTCTGCTTGCCCCAAAACCGGATAAGGAACAATTAATCAAAGTAAGCCATGATACCAGTCTGGAATGCAGGTTGCGGATACTTGCCTATACCCTATTGAAAAAAGCGGGCTGGCATGATGATTCTAAAGATTTCCTTGGCTTTGTAATTGAGATCCGGTTTGATGACGGTTTGGATACACTTGCTGTATATAAAGATGGGACGGCGAGATATATTAATCATAAGGAGAGTATGATCGTATGGGAAACGCCAACTCGTGAATCTGACGCCATAATACTTGACATTTTCAAGAATGCTCAAACTGTTGTTGACCGTAGCGGTCCGTGGGAGGGAAAAAGAAAAGCTGCTCCTGCATATGGCATGTGTCGGCTTACATTCCTGGTGTCAGGAGACCTTTATTTTGGTGAAGGGCCTTTTGACGAGTTTCAATCAGACCCGATGGCTGGACCCGTGATTGCAGCGGCAACGAAGATGTTGGTATTTTTGACAGATGGGGTTATCAAGAAGGAGTAAGTAAGATCGTGAAATGGTATTCGGTTTTCTTTATCCGGTGCTTAGTTTTTTTTCATGATTCTGTTTTTAATAAGTTAAATATTCTATTAAAACCAGTCATGTTATTTCAGGCAGCAACACTTCATGGGACTTCAGGATTATCAGGTAAACAAACTGCAATGAGTCTGTTTAAATCATACGGATTTCGACGATACCCTGTGGGTGAGGCTCCGGTAGTTGTTGGGATGCAACATAATCACTTTTATGTAATATGAATTTAATTACGTTTCTACCCCCTTCCTATGTCAACCTTGCAGACATAGGTTCTGTGGTGAAAACAGACAGATCAAATTGAAGAAAATTGATTTTAAAAATTTCTGTTGATCAGCGTGGATGCAATTGACCTGATGGGCTCAGTATTGACGCTTTTTATTTTTTCCAGTTCTGACATGGCTTTTGATACGTAGCCGGATTCAATTTGTTTTACATAATCATCCACCTCATATTGCTGATAAAATTGTATGATCGATGATGGATCCTGTTGGATACCTGCCTGTTTATATTGTTCAATAAATGTTGATTGTTGGTCGGCGGATAATATATTGAGTGTGTGGACGTAGAGAAAATTCTTTTTGCCGCGGAGTATATCCCCACCCTCTTGCTTTCCAGTCAGCTTCGTATCTCCGAAAACGTCGAGGTAATCATCCTGTATTTGAAAAGCTAATCCCAGGTTCTCACCATATTTATATAGAGCATCGGATTCTTCTTTTTCAGCAGCGGCAAGAAGTGCTCCTACCTGCAGGCTTAGGCCAATCAGGCATGCTGTTTTGCATCGGATCATTTCGATATACTCTTTTTCCAGGATCGAGTCACGGATTTCAAAATCCATATCCAGTTGTTGTCCTTCACAAATCTGAATGGCGATTCGACCCAGGAGGTCGATTAGTTTCGATCCTAATTTTTTAGGTTCTCCTGCCTTAAGTAACAATTGAAAACTGGAAATCAGCATGGCATCACCACTGAGAATGGCAGCGTTGCGACCAAATTTCTGATACACACTCTGAAATCCTCTGCGGAGGGGTGCCTCATCCATTATATCATCATGCATCAGACTGAAGTTGTGAAAATATTCCACGGCCAGTGCGGCAGGAAGTGCAGGGGAAAGATCGCTTTCCCAGAGTTGATACGCCATTAGAACCAACAGAGGGCGGATACGTTTGCCGCGGATATCATTAATATATCTTACAGGTGCATACAATGTATCAGGGGATCCATACGGTTGTTGCTGTATCAGATATTCCTCCATTACTTGAAGTAATGCCTGAGAGTTATATTGCTTCATCTATTTTTAGCCACTGATCCATTATAAAAGTATATCCTATGAAAGTAAAGATGCAAAATAGTTGGTCTGCCCTGGTCTTACTCTGTCTTTTGTGTGCGACTTCATGCCAACCAAATAGATCAGATCAGGCAGTTGCTGACACGATATTATATAATTCATTTGTATATCCGGTCACCGGATCGCCTATAGAAAAAGGTGCAGTTGTTATATCCGGGGGCCGAATAATTGAAATGGGTATATCGGATGAAATACTTGCAGCCTGGGAAGCAAAAACGCATGAAAAAATTGATTGTGAAGGCGCTTTTATGATGCCGGGTTTTATTGAAGGGCATGGTCATTTCTCCAACCTTGGTTTTAATCTCATTCATGTCAACCTGATGGAGGCCAAATCCTGGGAAGAAATTGCCGACAGTGTTGCAGTGAGGGTCAAACTTGCCAGACCCGGGGAATGGATCATCGGAAGAGGGTGGCACCAGGAAAAATGGTCCACTGCACCGGATCAAAACGTAAATGGATATCCCTATCATAATTTATTAAGCTCTGCATCACCTGACAACCCAGTTCTTCTGTTTCATGCCAGTGGCCATGCATTGTTTGCGAATGAGGCTGCCATGAAGAAAGCAGGTGTGACGTTAGAAACACCTGATCCGCAAGGTGGTCACATACTTCGAGACAGAGCAGGTGTTGCACTTGGAGTCTTTGAAGAGCGGGCGATGAATATTGTTTATTCGAGTTACCAGATGGATCAAAGCAAAATTCCTGAAGACCAGAAATTAAAAGAATGGTATCGGGCTATAGACCTCGCGCAAAAACATTGTCTGAAATATGGAATTACCTCATTCGAGGATGCAGGCTCACTATTAAAAGAAATTGAGAGATACCAACAGATGGCTGAGGCAGATTCACTTGACCTCAGGTTGTGGGTAATGCTTCGTCACCGGTATGACACGATCAAAGACATGCTCTCAGGATTTCCGATTATCCGGAAAGGAAATAATATGTTTACCTGCAGAGCCATTAAAACAGAACTGGATGGCGCATTGGGTTCCTATGGTGCCTGGCTGTTGGCACCATATAATGACAAGCCCGGATTCACAGGCCAGAATACAACACCTATAGAAGAGGTCAGGGCCATTGCTGACCTTGCTTTGGAGAATAACATGCAATTATGTGTGCATTCCATTGGTGATAAAGGCAACAGGATTACGCTCGATATTTTTGAAGAAGTTTTTAATGAACATGCTGACACAAAAGATTTGCGCTGGAGAATAGAACATGCGCAACACCTGGATCCTGCAGATATTCCAAGATTCAAATCGTTAGGTGTCATTGCTTCCATGCAGGGAATTCATTGTACATCAGATGCTCCCTTTGTGGTGAAACGATTAGGTGAAAAACGATCCCGGGAAGGTGCTTATGCCTGGAGAAGCTTATTGGATAGTGGTGCCCTCATCGCAAATGGAACTGATGCACCGGTAGAAAGTGTAAATCCGATCCCTTGTATTTATGCATCCGTGACCCGAAAGCGATTGGATAATGGAATGGAATTTTTTCCTGAACAAAAAATGACGCGGACCGAAGCATTATATTCATATACGATGGCTAATGCGTATGCAGCTTTTGAAGAAGATATTAAGGGAAGCCTTGAAAAGGGAAAACTTGCGGATATTATACTTGTTTCTAAAAATTTATTGACGTGCAGTGATGCGGAACTTCCGGAAGCGAAGGTGATGATGACGATGGTGGGGGGAGAGGTAAAATATAGAAATCGGTAACGGGGACACAACGACGTATGCATAGCTTACGCAGCACTTGATACAACGACGTAGGCACAGCCTACGCTGAACGGGCCTTCATTCAGCTTCAGCTTAATTCTTTGCTTTCAAAGCTATTGCATTCAAATCGTGATCAAGCATACACTTGAAATGTCCTTTCGGACATTTAGGATAGCCTAATTTGGAACAAGGCCTGCACCTGACATCGATTTCAAATCCATGCCATGGTTGGTGCGTTTGTTGATCACCATAATATGGATACATACCGAACTCCCGGATAGTATTGCCCCAAACAACCACTTGAGATTTTTGAAGAGCTGCTGCAATATGCATCAGTCCTGTATCATGTGTGATAACACTTTCAGCCTGAAGGAGAATGGATGCTGATTGAAAAATATCGAATTGGCCACAGGTACTTTTTACGTTTTTCCTGATTGATTTTGAAATAATTTCATCAGCTTTTTGAATTTCCTGCTGGCCCCCGAGTAAAATAACGGGTCTGTCTATCAGGTCTGAAAGTGCAGCAATCTGATCGGCTGTCATACATTTCGTAGCATGAGCAGCACCAATGACAATGACTGTGTACGTTTGGGGCTGAAGATTTAAGACGTTTCCAACATCAATATTTTTTTCTTCCGGTATAAAAAAATCAAGCCCCTTACCATCGTTTGATATCTCCAGAGATCTAACTGTCTCAAAGTACCGATCGACAATATGGATATCCGGAAGTTTATTCACTTTCAAATTGACCATGAGCCATTTTTCAAAATTTAACTTTCGAAAGGATATAGATGGTCTTTTTAATGCAAGTTTGATCCTGCTGCTTCGGAGATTGTGATGGAGATCAATGATGTAATCGTAGTTTTCTGATTTCAGCATCATCACCATGGATTCAAACTGATCCGACAGTGTGATCACCCTGGCGACATTTGGATTCGCCAGTACAATATTTGCAAATGCAGGTTTTGTGAGGTAATGAATTTCTGCATCTAACTGCAACCGGAGACACCTGATCACGGGTGTCGTGAGTACGATGTCTCCGATCGAGCTAAAACGTATAATTAGAATCTTTTTAGACAAAATTTCCTGCATTGAAGCAGTAAAGTGATCTTCATATTACACGGGTGAAGATGTCAATCTACTGTTTTATAAACCTGGCGATGACAGGTGATTTTTGCGCTGAGGATAGACTGATAAAATAGGTGCCCTGTGATAAAGCATTTATAGAAATTCCATTCCCTGGATTCAATTTGTTCTGCAGGATCGTTTTGCCTGCCAGATCACGTATAGTATAGTCAACAGGTTTATCATTTCCATCCATAGAGATATAAATGATATCTGAAGCTGGTTGAGGAAAAATGGAAATGTTGGTCGTCGTTTCACCATCATCAATTCCTGTAAACTCTCTTTCTCCTGTCTGGAACCAAACACCTTTCTGCGCTCCGGTAACTAAAATCACAGCTGAACCTACAACGGGCAATGTTTTATCTGAAGGCTGCAGGTCGATGGTAGCCTGAAGTAATTCACCATTGTCATTTGTAAATAAAATCTGATCATCCAATCGGGAATAGCTTGGATATCCAACAGTCGTGTTGAAAAAGATTTCATTCGTCACACCTGTTTCAATATTGTTGGCAAGGATTTTATAATCTGTCTGCACCTGACCAAACTGATCAAAATAGCTTTCTACATAATCAAAGGTGATGATGTAGGGAGAATTTTTGGCAAATGAAGGATTTCCCACGCTTACATTTTCAGGTAATGACGTATACAATTTTCCGATCTGTCCATCTGTAAATTCATTATTACTACCATCCCATGCATATATGAAGGCAATGTCCCAATACTCGATTCCATCTCCAAAAGCACTCTCAATCCGGTTAAGCGCATCATACATGATAAACTCGCCGGAATAATCCCATTCCAATGCATCTGCATATAATACCTCACCCGTATTGACTCCCTGTGCTGTGGTAGGATTGTACAGAATATAGCGCTCACTGGATTGACCATCAAAATCGAATACCCAGATCTCATTTGTCAAATCGGCAGTTATATAGGCAATTTTTGTCCCATCTTTTGAGACAGCAATATTTCTCCATCCTCCCTGCGGATTGTCTTCCAGATAAAAGGCCTCATAGCTTAATCCCTGACTCCAGTCGAAAATGAGTATGATCATATTGTTTTCATCATCAACATAGACTGCTGATGAACCATCATCTGTAAAACTTGGACGAGACAAAGGCGCAGGTACATTTAATTTTACCAATCCATTTGGATTGCCTGGTGGCACCCAGTATAAATCAGATTGGGAAACATCAGTCGTAAGAATAAAGTCAGCACCTGCATTCACCTCAATGTCATCCTGATGATTATCACCCTGGCCTGCACCAATACCCACAGCATCAAATGCGCTGCGAGCGGCAGTAACTTCCGCACTGTTCGCACCATGGAGATCTGCTGCTGCTTTTTCAACAGCGATCCGCATATCAATAAACTGTGAGGATTTCACCAGGTAGTCACGCAGTGCTTTGTAATACACCTGTTCAGCTTTTTCCTTTCCAACGCTTGTAGCAAACAGAAAAAATGCCCTGTTCGTGATACCACTATTTACATGCACTCCCCCATTATCACCTTCTGGTGTATTGGGAAGGTTTTGATATTCATTCATATGCTGAGGTTGCCATCCGCGTGATCCCGGACCACTGCCACCATTGTGAGGGTTCGATAAATCGCGCAATGCCCCAGAGGGAAATACGCTCGTTTTCACAACATCTTCCCCTAATTGCCAGTCATTCCGATCAATCATCGCGCCGAATACATCCGCAAATGATTCATTGAGTGCTCCTGATTGGGAGATATATTCGAGGTTGGCGGTATTCTGAATTACGCCATGTGACATTTCATGGCCAGCTACATCGAGACCCTGGGCCAGTGGTTTGAAAGATGTATTACCATTGCCATAAAACATGGCCTGACCACCCCAGAATGCATTGTCCATATCATTCTCATTCTCATCGGTGACATTGATAATCGAGATTATATTTCCTCCATCACCATTTAGTGAGTTGCGGTTAAATTTTGTCCTGAAATATTCATAGGACTCACCTGCGTTAAAATGTGCAGAGACCTCGAGTGCTGTCCAGTTATTATTTGTATTTGTCGCATGGACTACTTCAAAATTATCCTTCTGCGGAGAAGTGTTTTGTGCATCAATAGTCCAGATAACTCCAAATGGATCGTTGGGCATCACTGACTGTGTCGGATTAAACATCCCATTGCGACTTGCATCCACCATAAAAAAATTGGAACCTACAAGATATCCGTTGACAGTGCGGCTTTGGCCCAACAAGTCCTGATCAGAAACGCTGGTAGGTCCATCGACCACAAGGCTTTCTGCAAGCACAGGCTCTGCTTCATTTCCATGATCATGATCAGCACCTGCAGCAGTAACTTTTTCATAAAGTTGCTCAGGATATATTGAACAGAGTTCTGAATATGCTTCTACAATTTCAAGTGTTGTGGCATCCACAAAGAGACTCCAATGGTCCATCATGTTAGGATGCATTTTGATGGAATACACAAGACTAAGATTCCCCTGGACTGGCAGCCATGCAAGTGATGCTTTGTCTTCCTGATGGGTAAGACCAACGATTGCGGGTATAGTTGTAAATTTTACATTACGAGCTATTAGGTATGCACGTGCCGCATCCATTGCGCCTGACTCACTTGCTGGTGCAGGTAGTTTGTCGGGAGTCGGACCGGTCCATGCAGTTCCATTCATGTCCCTTAATTGACCTTTATCGATGTGCAGGACGATATCCTGACGCAGAATCGGATGACCTGCTAAAGTTTGATGAATCCGGACATGTTCGATGTTACGTTCATCTGTATTCGAAGAGAGTGTACTCCACTCCATGGACCAATCTTTCCTGAATACGGATGCAGGCATGATAGAGCCCATCAGATCGCTCACAGAAGTGCGCGCGGACCAGAGCTGATTTTCATGCAGGTCTACCCAATAACTTCCTGCATCTGTGATCTGAACAGATTTAATAGACTCATGGGTGCAGGAAAGTGTTTGGCCGGAGTTGATCTGGAATTGGCCGGATTTTCTTGCTTCAACCTTCGTGGTTGGTATTCCTGGTGCGGGCCAGAAGGGTAAAAGATCTGGTTGTGGTTTGTTGGTAAATGATTTTAATGGAGTTTGCCCAACAGTCCAGGAGGCTACACATACTAAAATAAGGATCAGGGATAGATGTCTCATGATTTAGATTTGGTGGATTTGAAGAGCAAATTATAAAAATTGACGACGGTTTCGGGGGGTGTCATATCAGATTTTCCCCAACTGATCCTGTGGGGTTCGTCTCCCTGCGTATGATGTTCAATGAAATAGTAAAGATTTCCGGGATGATAGTAGTCAATCTTATCAAGGCCGAGCGATTTGTAATTTCCGAACATCTGCCTGGTAAAGTCCTTATTCCATTCAGTCATAGGCGTATACGATGAATCCATTGTATTTTTTTCAAAAACGCGTGAATCGTCGAGAAGTACATAATATGTTACCGCGCCTGTGAATCCACCTCCCTGACCGAAATGAAGCTGATCTCCCTTATACTCAGATGGTAAGTGATTGGGAGACTTGCAGGCAGGCATCAAGCCCAGGACAGAAATCGTCAGGAATGTGAAATAAAATCTCATAAGCTTTCGGGTTGGCGCCGTTAAAAATGTGTTAAGTCCATTCAAAGTTGGGAAAATAGATTGATTTTCAGATGGCGGGCACTATCTTTGACAAGATAACTCGTTATAATACCGTTTATAAATCATAAAAATTGATTCCGATGAAAAAAGTCATTTTCTCTCTTTTCTTCTGCTCTTTTTTAGTGTTGGGCGCAAATGCACAGAAAGCATCTTGCAGCAAAACCTGCACTAAAGGAAGTTCAGCATCTGCATGTGCTGCAAAAGCTCCCGGATCTGCCGCTCTTACCAGCGATTCTGAGACGAATGCAGCCGCTATGAAACTGGCATCTATGGACGCTTCAATTGAGACGCGTACGGATGCTACTACAGGTAATGTAACCTATGTACGGAAAGAGACCTGCGCGCATAGCGGAAGCGTTTCTTTTGCTGATGTGAACTATGATGCGACTTCCAATACATTCGTAAATGTATCTCCTATGAAGATGGAAGAAGGAGCAAAAACTGGTAAGGCTTCATGCACAAGTGGAGCTGCTACTGGTAAATCTTGCTGCGCTGGCAAAGCTGGTGCTGTCAAATCTGCTGAAAAAGTAAAAAGCTAACTGAAAGCTTATCATAAAAAAAGCCGGTCCACTAGACCGGCTTTTTTTTTGCCTAAACTTCCAGGCAATTGAACCTTGAAGAATTCTAGTTGTAAGGTTAGTATGCAGTT
>JBBREG010000145.1:0-9272 GCA_038203125.1 Chitinophagales bacterium | reverse complement strand
AGGATGTAAAAGTTGACAATAAGCATTAACACTTTGGAAGATCGGTTCTCAACCACACCTTCACTCCGCCATTTCCTGAGCACGAACCACATCTCCGCTTACTAAATGAGTATTCTCCATTGCGGCAAATCGCAGAAGCGTTTGGAGGTGGAGCTATGTAAGCTGTTGGGTTCTGTACTTCCCGACCATCAGCATTATCATAGGTCCGTAGGAGTGATTGCGGAAGATTATCCGGATCCTGATCGTAAGTAGCCGGATTTCCATCCTGACCAGGATCAATCGCAGGATCGGAAACAAAAGAGGAGCTATCAATTTGTTTTTGGGCGTCAGCATTCCCACACCCCACCGAAGTCGAGATGAGCAGCACACCTGTATAAAAGAGCAATATAAACTGTAGCCACTTTTTCATCGGATCACAAATGTATTACCATGAATGCCTGAAAGTCAAGTAGTGCAAGCGTTTTTGCATAAAGAATCTCAAATCGTTCCCATGGACTCAACTATATTTGGACCTGTCAACAATATCCTGCGGTGTGTTTTCAAAAAAGAAATCCGATCCCTTGTCCGATCTCCACAGGTTGCTCGACTCGAAACATTTTCAGACGAAGGAAGAGCTCGAAACATTTATGCAAAGCCTTATGGGAAAACCTATCCCCCATTTTCCTGAAGTATCAAAATCAAACATACACAAGGCTCAGGATTTGGTTGACGCAGCCTATGATCTCCCACTCAGCAAGGGCAAAATAAAAGTCCAATAAGCACTGGATCTGAATCAGGATTGCATAGAAGCATATCTATACCTCGCAGAAATAGAAATTCATCCTGGCAAAGCCAAAAGGTATCTTGAAAAAGGAATCACTATAGGCCGCAGAATGTATGGTGGTAGTTTTCTTGAACAACACAAAGGCCATTTCTGGGCCATGACCGAAACCCGCCCATATCTGTTGTACCTCGAACACTATGGTTTGTTTCTCTACAGGGCCGGCAAACCATTAGGTGCCATTCGTATTTTCGAGGAATTGATAGCGCTCAATACAAGTGACAACCAAGGTATTCGTGACACCCTGTTGTTGGTACTGTTGGAATATAACAAGGATCATAAATTCAGAAAATATGCTAACATGTTTAATGGAGATTCAGTAGCATTTCCACTATATACACGGGCACTTTTTGCTTTCAAAAACGAAGGTGCTTCGCCGCGGGCGTAATTGCGGTTGAAGAAAGCCATTCATAGAAACAAATTCATTCCCGCTATGCTTCTTGCCCCTATGCCTCCAATTCAATTACCCGATGCTTATAGCCCGGGTGATGAAAGGGAAGCCATTCTATTCTCATATAAAGCTCATCATATCTGGCGCAAGATCCCCGGTGCATCGGAATGGCTGAAATCACACCTGCATCTCATACATTAATGTTGGTCTATGCCTCTAACTATGCTTTACCCTCCTCTAAATACCAATCTTTGTAGACATGAGACCTCGGAATTTAGGGTCTTATGTTACATCAATAGTAAGTCATCTTCTTTAATCGGATAGGGGTAGCAAAGTTCAATTTTACTCAATAATTGGTTATCTTTGTAACCATAAGACCCATTTATTAGGTCTTTTTGATACACAAATAACCATGGGAGAGAGCGTCTATTTGTCAAAAAATCTCACGACTGATCAGCTTCTCTTTATGCGAATGTTAGAGGAGCATGAAGTGCTGTATTTTAAGATGGCCGAGATTGAAACTCAACTTGGCCAACAATGGGGCAATCTCAATGAAGTCCTCGAAAATCTGGTACAGAAGCAGCTTCTGCTCAGACTGGAGAGAGGAAAATATACAAGGACAGAATTCCAGGACCGCAACGTGCTGGCCTCTTTCATTTCAGAAAGTGGAATCATTTCCTTTTGGTCAGCCCTCCACCAGCATGGACTAACAGACCGGTTTCCCAATACTATTTTCGTAAAGACTACTAGACGCAAAAGAAGCAATAGTTTGCTCAATACCCCGGTTCGATTTGTGACTGTACATCCGCGAAAAATGCTCGGGATCATTAATATAGGATATGGGGATAAATCCTATCCGATGACCGATATCGAAGCCACCTTGGTAGACTGCTTTGATCACCACCAATACGGAGGTGAATGGAGCGACTTGCTACGCGCATTTCATCAGGCTAAAATAAATGGGCATGTCCTGACAAAATACCTGACCAAGTATCAAAACCTAAGCGCTTTTAAGCGTATGGGATATCTGGCAGAATTACTGCAAAAGGAGGAAATGAGCAATTTTATTGGCATAGCCCAGTTGCACCTTGGCAAAGAGTATACGCTGTTTGACCCTACTGGGCCCGATACCGGAAAATACATAGGCCGCTGGAAGTTACGCTTAAACCTGACCGAAGATCAAATCCTTAACATCATCGAAAACCCCTATTGAAGTGATCAGAAAAAAAGAAGTCCAGGATAAAGCCAATGCCTGGGGTGTAAAACCTGAAACGGTTGAAAAAGATTATGTGCTTGGACATGTACTCGCAGGCATCAATCAGCATCTGGGTGCACAACTCATTTTTAAGGGCGGAACGTGTCTCCGAAAATGCTATTTCCCTTCTTATCGGTTTTCAGAAGATCTGGATTTTTCTTCCAGAGAATCAGATTTTATCTTGGAGAGCCAGGTCATAAAGCAGATATTGTCGGATGTTTCAGCACACACTGGCATACTTTTCGAACCAGTAATAATTGAATTGATTCGCCATAAGGATATAAAAAAAGGTTATCGTATCCGAATCAAGTACTGGGGCCCAAATCATGATAAAAATGAGCCACCACCTCCGCCTGATCGTTGGATGACTTTTATCAAATTAGAGGTTTCAACTGAAGAACTGATTCTGCTTACTCCTGTTCAGAAGTCCCTCTTTCATCCATATAGTGATTTATTGCTTTCTGAATCTCCTTTGTACTGTTATGTCCTGGATGAGGTGATAGTGGAAAAACTCAGATCTTTGGTACAGAGAGCTTATACCGCACCTAGAGACTATTATGATTTATATATCCTCACTCTTGATTTTGCATCCGGAGACTGGCAAAGAATCAAACCGTATTTCCTTGAAAAAATGCTTCACAAAGGAATTGAGTGTACCGGTCCTGAACAATTGGTAGAGCCTGGTTCAATTGAAAGAGTCCGAAAAGCCTGGTCAGCCAGCCTGACTCATCAGCTTGATCAAAAAGAGGACATTTCAGCAGGAGAAATTATAGCCGTTGTAAGACAAAACATACTCGAAAACCTCTGATTCATGGCACACAACTTTATCACTAATAACCCGGCACAGAAAGCCCTGCGCAGTCGCTTGAATACGCTCATTTCCATCAGTGACGAACTGAAATGGGCGAGGACCTTGGCAATTTGATTGGTGATTACTTTGTTGTCTGTGCTAACGTTAAATCTGAAACTCCCACCTGTTACTTACTTAAGACCAAAGAAGTAAGGACGATGGCCATGTATAATACAAATCAGAAAGGCAAAAAAAGCTATTGGTTGGAAACTAAATCTTATAACCAGGAAAAGTTTCAGAATTGGGGCAGGCTGGGAAATCCCTATTGGTGTTTGGCTTATTTTGTCCTCCTGAACCATACAGCGTATAATGGCTAAAATGGTAAAACAGTATAATGGCTAAAATGGTAAAACAAGAAAAACATGAACGCCTTAGAAACCCAGCTCTGGCACGCCGCCGACAAGCTCAGCAAGTATATCGATACGGTCGAATACAAGCACTTCGTCCTGGGAGCCATCTCCTCAAATATATCAGCGACTCGATGGAAGAACTCTGTGTTCAAATTCGCCTTTCATGCCAATTGACATCGAATCCCTCCGCACGTATCTAAATGCCCACCCCGGGGGTATCGTCACTGATCACCAGATGCTCATCGCCAGGAGTAAGTGGGGCATTTTTACGCATGCTACTTACCATGGGTTGATACCGGATACGATCAGCGAGGAAGGTTACTACGAGATGACCATTGATACAGAGGGAGATTCAGAATGGGATTTTATCGAAGGCTTTAAGTTGGAGTCCCTGGAAAAGATTACTCAACTTTCCGCTCAGCACAGCTGGATGCGCTATCTGAATGGTCAGGCGGAGATTACCCTGTCACTGATCCCGTTTGAATTCGATCTTAGCTTCCGGATCTGCAATTATAAGACCATGATCTATTGTGCCCGTCTTCATTTTTATGATGAAGTGTATACACACCTAACCGTAACGGAAGATTTCGAAGCATATGTCAATGAGCGATTGGATTTTCTGATGGGTTTTTATAACAGGTAATGAGTGGAGTCTCCCTTGGAGTAATTATCTGCTGCATAGCCACGCTTCTTCCTGTTGCCTCAAGTGCGGGTTACGTTAACTTTTGACATGATCAATGGAATCCTCACATAAAATGCTTCCTAATCCGATCCCGATCATCCATCTCCTTGTCACCTTTATAATAGAGTTCAATTAAAATGATTCGGAGCTCGATTTGAAACCGAGCGTACACCAGTCTCAAACCTGAGTTGGCTCACCAGCCTTTTAAAGCTTTGGTCCCAGTCCGGATTAATCGGTACGTACAAAACCACGTCATCCAAACAAATCCATCGGATCCATGCGCCCGATGGATCCTAACCGTACCAATTCTTTTGTTGGCAAAGATCTTTTCATGATCACATTTATCCGCAACCAACGGGAATATGACAGGATTGCCATATAAATTGATCGAATCCTTTGTTATAGCTATCATACCTATTTTTCCATAATTATGTGGATTTATACCTGTTATTACTGATAAATTCCCGTTTTTACACTATTTTACCTGTATGAATAGCCCGATTTCTCAGAGAGTCTCAGTCATAAATGGTCGAAAGGCTCCCGAGGAGGGCACATTGGTGGGTTATGGAGCTATCATAGAAGCTCTGAAATTGCCAATGCCACTCCCCCGTTTGTTAGCTATCATCAGCGACCGACGCAGGATGTACGTCAGCAATGGATGGCGGGTATTCTCCTCCAAAATCGAAATTGAGGATACGCTATACCGACATTTGATCTTCGCGCTCAAATACGAAGGCGTAGACCTTTTGTTTTTTAAAAAGCTCTTTATCCATCTCCCCGAAGACCAGATCATTGATCTTGTAACCACTGAACACACGGGTATCTATAGCCGTAAAATATGGTTCCTCTACGAATGGCTGACCGGTCACCAACTCCCTGTTCCGGACCTTGAGATCAAAGCCTATATACCGCTGGTGGATGATGCCCTCCAATACGCCAGCACTATCACCACCAAATCACCCCGACACCGTATCAAGATCAATTTGCCTGGTGCCCCTGCCTTTTGCCCAATGGTATCCCGGACCCCGCACCTTGATGATTTCATAAATGCCCACCTGGATCAACGAACCATCCAATCCCTCTACCAGGTGCACCCGGATGTTATTCACAGGATGTCTGCTTTCCTGTTATTAAAAGATTCGCAGGCATCTTTCTCGATAGAAAAGGAAAATCCCCCGTTAACCCGGGCTATCCGTTGGGGCCGTGCCATTGGCGAAGCAGGACGAAATGAAATTACACACGAAGAGCTCTATCGGTTACAGCAGATCATTATCGAAGACCACCGGTTTATCAAAATGGGGTATCGCAGGGAAGGAGGGTTCGTTGGTGAGCATGATCGTGAAACCGGCCAACCAATGCCAGACCACATATCCGCCCGCCCGGAAGATTTGACAAGTCTTATGCATGGAATGATGAGCCTTGCCAATTCACTTGATCGCAACACATTCCATCCTGTATTGTCAGCTGCGATGGCGGCATTTGGTTTTGTCTTCATTCATCCGTTTGTTGATGGCAACGGACGGTTGCATCGCTACCTGATCCATCATCTCCTTGCAAAAACGAATTTCACGCCATCGGGTATTATATTTCCCGTATCTGCCGCTATCCTGATCCGTCTTGGGGAATATAAAGCGCTACTGGAATCATACTCATTACCATTACTGGACTACATCAGCTGGCAGGAAACAGACGACCACAATGTAGAGGTGTTGAATGATACGTCGGATTTCTATCGCTACTTTGATGCAACACCCTTTGCCGAATTCCTTTTCCGCTGCATTCAGGACACCCTGGATCACATCATCCCGAATGAGATCAACTATCTCCGTCGATTTGATGCGATGAGTCACTGGCTCAAAGAAAAATTCGAAATGCCGGATAAGACGATAGCCTTACTTATCCGTTTTCTTGAACAAAATCAAGGCAATCTTTCGAAACGGGCCAGGGAAAAGGAATATGCCTTGCTTTCGGATGAAGAAGTAAGGCATATCGAATCGCAATACCGGGAGATATTTGTATCAGCCACGACCTTTTAGTTAGATGTTTGGCTATTCCAAGAACGTCAGTCCTTCCTCCTCTTTTCTTTTTAACTCCGGTTAAAATGTATTTCCAGGTATTTTTCCTTTTCAAATTTATGTACTTGATAAAGTATACAAAGAACTTGAGCCTCCCAAAAGAAGGAATGATATCATCCTTACCAACCCCCTAATGTTTTCAGCCTAAACAGTATTTCGACGTGTGGATTTTTTAGCTGCAGCGCGTCGAATGTTTGGCGCCTTTGATGGAGGCGATGCTATAGCATTCAGACTGTGGACGTTTACAATTTCAAAGGGTGACATACGGATTCGGATTTCAAGTTCGCCCCCCAGGGCAGTGACATATGGCAAAATGCAAGTCTTGTTCATTTTTATTCCCGATCGGTCATATTCTCGCTCAATTAACCTCTTATCATCCTATAACTTCCCGAGCAGTAATATTTACTTGCTTTTCCTGCAAATAATGCATAATATTACCGATCGGGAATATAATTAACATGAAATACACAGCTGAAAAAATCGGGGAAATCGTCAGGACCACCAGAAAGCACTTAGGAGTAACCCAAAAGGATCTGGCCCTTACCTCCGGTACCGGTGTTCGATTCATCATTGAACTTGAGGATGGCAAACCCACCTGTCAGATAGGCAAAGTACTCGCCGTGATCAATACGCTCGGCATCAAAATGGAACTTCAGTCTCCTGCAACTAATCATTCCTCAAAGCAATGATATCATGACAAGAGTATTAGATGTGTACTTGCATGAAGTGATGACAGGTCAACTTGTGCAAGAGGAGGATGGCCAACTTACTTTTACCTATCATGAGCTTTACCTTGAAACTCCATCGTCATTAGCCTTGTCGCATTCCCTGCCATTGTCCAAAGAGACCTATCCGTCAAAGATTTGCAGAGGTTTTTTTTCCGGCATTCTTCCGGAAGGTGAAAAGCGAGAAATTATCGCCCGCAACCTGGGTATAAGCGCAGGAAATGATTTTTCGATGCTGGAACGCATCGGAGGTGAATGCGCCGGAGCAATCACATTTGTTCTTGCCGGAGTGCCCTTTCCACGAGAGGCTAATTCATACCGGCACTTAACTGAAAAAGAGCTTGCAGATGTACTGAGAGAGTTACCACGCAGACCCTTGCTCGCAGGGGATAGGCAGATAAGGTTATCACTTGCCGGCGCACAGGAAAAGCTGGCAGTGCATATCGATGATAATGTTATGTCCATTCCGCTTGGTATAGCTCCAAGCACACATATTATCAAACCTGAGATATCGCATTACTTAGGTATCGTGCAAAATGAAGCTTTGTGCATGCATCTGGCGCAGCATATAGGGCTCAATGTTGCCAATGTGGAAACTCATTCTGTAGAGGGCTTCGATTACTTGCTTATACAACGATATGATCGGATATCTTCATCGTCTGAAGGAAGTAAAAAAACTCAACCTCACTTATCCAGGATACACCAGGAAGACTTTTGTCAGGCTCTGGGCATCGTATCAGAAAAGAAGTATCAGATCGAAGGAGGGCCTTCCATTGCAGATTGCTTCAAGCTGATCAGGGAAGTATCCAGTTTCCCCGTCCTGGATCTTCAGCGACTTTTAGACGCCATCCTGTTTAATTTTCTTATCGGAAATAATGATGCGCATGGAAAAAATTATTCTTTACTCTATACTACTCACCCGATTACCGGGAATGACTATGTGCAATTAGCTCCTCTGTACGACCTGGTGTGCACCATGCATTATCCCAATCTGAGTACACAAATGGCCATGGCAATTGTCAAATACAAACCCGATCGAGTACAACCGACACATGTAGATATCCTGGCCGATGAATGCGGACTATCCAAATCGTTGGTCAAAAAACGACTTCTGGGAATGGCCCAAAATATCATTGATCAGATTGATCAGGTAATCATCGATCATCCGGTGTCCATTGCTGTGGGTAACCGAATCCGCAAACACGCACAACATATCTTGTTACAATTTCAAAATAAATGACTGCTACTTCAACAAATTCCTTTTTCATCGTCTCCTAAATCCGGGCCTTCACAATACACTCCGTGATGATGTAGTAGGTATGGTAATTGAGCTAATTTAATACTCAAACACTTTCCCGATCGTCTCCATCATAATATACATGCGCTTGCTACCCTCGAGTCTGCTGAAACCATATCGAGTGTAAAACGACGCTGCACGATCATCGATGGGATCAGTAACAACAGCAACAGATCCTGAGGTAGATTGTGCGGCCTGGTAACTTCGGTACAGGGCATCCATTAGCAGGCTTTCACCGTGGCCTTTACGCTGCATGGTGATATCCACCGCTAATCTCCCCAGCAGTGTCACTGGTATGTCCTTGTATCCCATCTTGCGCTGCACCCGGGGGTTCAGCTGTTCCTTTGGGATAGAGGCACTGGATAGTGTATAATACCCGGTCACATGATGATTGGTATTTGCACTCACAAAACACAGCGCCAGATTTCGCTTCACATCTTGTGAGGCTTGTTCTTGGAGATATCGTGTCAACGCAGCTTGCCCACAATCAAATTGTTCGCGTTTGTGATGTTTTGCCAGAACCGTGACAAGGGGATTCATTTGTGGTATGTGGCAATATATCGGGCCATGGCTTTTCTCAGGGTGGTATTAGGCTTTGGTGGATGTAACAAGGCTTTAAAAAATACTTTCCGATCCTCTTCATTTGCCAGAATCTGACGGTGATGTTCGAGGATGAGATCCGCCTGCTGTTGAGCTGAAGATAGAATGAACTCAGATAAGGTTTTGTATCCCCCCAGCTGCGCCGCCAGTTCAAAAAGCGCCTTTTGCTGTCCGGAAAGGCGGGTATCAAATCTTGTTTTTTCCTGTGTACTCACGATCAGAAGTAT
>JBBREG010000144.1:0-9275 GCA_038203125.1 Chitinophagales bacterium | reverse complement strand
TCACTATCTCACTATCTCACGATTCTCACGATCTCACGATTCCACGATTCTCACGATCTCACGATTCTCACGATTCTCACGATCTCACGATTCTCACGATCTCACGATTCCACGATTCTCACGATCTCACGATTCCACGATTCTCACGATTCTCACGATCTCACGTCTCTCACGATTCTCACGATCTCACGTCTCTCACGATCTCACGTTCTCAGAGTATCTTGCGGACAGATGGAAGAAATGCGTCTCAATAAATTCCTTGCTCATTGTGGCATCGCCAGCCGTAGAGGTGCTGATACCATTATCATGCAGGGTCATGTCACCGTCAACGACACGATAGTCCAGGAGATGGGGTACAAAGTAAAAGAAGGTGATATCGTCAAACTGAAAGGTGAGCCCATCAAACCCGTTGACAAACTAGTATACTACCTGCTCAACAAGCCACGAAATGTATTGACGACGCTGAGTGATGAACGTGGCAGGAAAACAATTATCGACATCATCGCAACGAAAATACCAGAACGGATCTATCCAGTGGGTCGTCTGGATCGAAATACGTCGGGACTCATCCTGATGACCAATGACGGTGATCTCACCAAAAAACTCTCACACCCGTCACACAAAGTTCCCAAGGTGTATCATGTCACACTCGATAAGAACCTCAGCTTAAAACATCTTGAATTGATCCGGGAAGGCATCACCCTGGAAGACGGACCAATCAAAGCAGATAGCCTCCATTACATGGAGAATATGACGAAACGTGAAGTGCAGATCGAACTTCACTCCGGTAAAAATCGTGTCGTACGCCGCATCTTCGAATCCCTCGGATATGAAGTCCTGAAACTCGACAGAACTTATTATGCCGGCCTCACCAAAAAGAATCTCCCCCGTGGATTCTATCGTCACCTCACCAAGGAAGAGATCAGAATGCTCAAACATTTCACGTAGAGAGTAAGAGAGTAAGAAAGTAAGAGAGTAAGAGTTTATTCAGCGCATGAGATGATTTTGTTCACCACGGATTATTACATTGGTTGGAAAGTGTTCAGGTAGTTTTAGCAGAATTGCTTTCCGCAATTGACGGAATAGAGGTTTAGGGTATTAATTTTCTTCGGTGCCATTGTGTACACTCAACTCAATCTGCATCACAAAGTATCTCGTCTAAACTTGGCGAACAGAAATCCTCTTACGCTCTTACCCTCTAACGATCTTACACTATATTTGAGGCATGGATACCCTCCACCATCAGATCTATGACGAGCTTCTGCAGGCCAGGAAACTAGGCCGTAAAAAACTGGCGGTCCTCATCGATCCGGATAAGATGCGCCTGGGCAAACTCGACCAGCTGATCGATCTCTCCATCCACTGCAAGGTGGATTATTTTTTCATCGGCGGCTCCCTGATTGTCAACAGCCAATTGGATCAGTGCCTCCAGATGATCCGTAAACGTTGCCAAATTCCCCTCATCCTGTTTCCCGGCAATTCCTATCAGATCAGTTATCATGCTGACGCCATCCTCTTCCTTTCTCTTGTATCAGGCAGAAATCCGGACCTGCTGATTGGCCAGCATGTAATTGCAGCTCCTTATCTCAAACTAAGCCCGCTTGAAATACTCCCCACAGGATATATGCTTATCGATGGGGGGGTAGGCACGACCGTTTTATACATGAGCAATACCTCACCGATCCCGGGAGCAAAATCAGATATCGCCGTTTGTACAGCAATGGCTGCAGAAATGTTGGGCCTGAAACTTATTTTTATGGATGCAGGCAGTGGCGCTTCCACACCTGTACCTGCTGATATGATTGCATCAGTGAGAGGAGCGGTATCCGTTCCGATCATTGTTGGTGGTGGTATCCGCAGTGCTGAAAAGGTGAAAGAAAATATTGCAGCGGGTGCAGATGTTATTGTCATCGGAAATGCCTTTGAACACGATCCTTCCCTGATGATCGATATTGCGGCCACCCTTCACGATCATAATGTTACCCTAAATGTCTAAAGGGCTGTATCCTGTTATAGTCCTGATATCGTTGCTGTCCATGCATCATGCATATGGTCAGCGTCTGGGGTTGTTGCCGCCTTCTGCCAAATGGCACTTTATAAAAGATGACAGTCTACGGGTGATTTTTCCTGAAGGCCAGGAGCAAGTAGCCATCCGCGTAGCTTCACTAATGTTGAAGCTGGCATCTGTCGATTCCATCTCTACATCGAAACGGCACAAGCCGATCTCAGTTATCCTCCAGCCGCACACCAATATTTCAAATGGCTATGTGGGTCTCGCACCATATGTGTCAGAATTTTATCTTCAGGTAAATGAAAATCCATTTTCATTAGGTTCGTTACCCTGGGCAGATCTCCTGGCCATTCACGAATACCGTCACGTCCAACAAGTCAATGCAGCCAACACCGGCTTAAGTCATATAATTAAATTGATTTTTGGCGATTACGCTTTTGCAGGTCTGTACAATCTTGCCATTCCCAATTGGTATCGTGAAGGAGATGCAGTTTTCGCGGAAACGAAATGGACACAACAGGGACGTGGGCGCCTGAGCAATTTTACGTTACCCTTTCACCAAAAACTATTACAGGGTGACGTATGGGATTATTATGAAGTGCGGAATGGCTCCTATCGCCATTTCACACCCGACATTTATCCACTGGGGTACATGATGGTCCAATATGGCAACCATCTTTTTGGTGAAACTACCTGGGATACCATAATTGAGACAGCGGCTAAATTTAAATACCTGTTGGGCCCCATGTCCTATGCTGTCAAAGCTCGTACAGGTCTGCGTAATAAACATTTCTATTCGGAAACCATGAATTGGTATCGGGATATGTGGGTTGAACAAAAAGAAAAGGATGTTACATATCCTTTAGTCGCCATTCCTGAAAAAGACATAGCCGATGATTATTTCGACATGACCTATCCCGATGTGGATGGTGATGGTTCGATATATACAACCATTACAACTTTTGATCACATCACAGCGATTTATCAAATCAGCCCTGAAGGAAAGCGCAAGAGAATTGTGAGTATGGGTTTGCAACAGGAACCTTTTTTTGATCATAGTAACCATCGGTTTGTCTGGACTGAATTGCGTTTTGATCCACGATGGGCCAGGAAGGATAAAAATGTCATTGTGGTATACGATCAGGATACGGGTAATAAAACATGTTTTACACCCGAAAAAGGATATTACACACCATCACTTGATCGTCAGGGTTCGCGTATCGTTGCATTACATGAGGATGCTAACGGTACCTATCAGTTGCATCTGCTCGATGCAAGATCAGGTGCTGTATTAAGAAAGATTCCCAACGAAAAAAATCTTTATCTCGGGTATCCCATTTGGGCTGAAGATGAATTGCACATCATTGCGACGGCACGAAATGATCAGGGACAAATGGCACTTGTGCAGCAGGACATCCTTACAGGTGAAATACAACTCATCACACATTATAGTATGTCAGTGCTGGGAAAACCCACGATTTATGAAGATTGGATATTTCTCACCGCAGGAATGGATCATCTGGATCAGGTATATGCGGTAGATCGCCAGGAAGGAATTTTTTATAAAGTAAGCAGTGGCAATTCAGCTTATTACAATCCGGTATATGATCCGGTTCAGGATGCTGTGGTAAGTTCACAATTCACATTGAAAGGTCACAAGCTTGTGCGGCTGCCGGGATTGCCTCGTCAATGGCGTCTGCATAATCTCGGTGACGGTCGTAAATATGCACCAGGCGAATCCGGAATAGATCTGCTATCCACAACAGATGACCGCACCACGTTCGAGATTAAAAAATATTCTCCATGGGCCAATGCGATTAATTATCACAGTATTTCTGTTGCTGTGGATGATCCTGAATGGGGTATCGAAGCGCGCTCCAATAATATCCTGAATACAATTTCCATGGCCGGGGGATATCAATACAATCGAAATTCAAAAGCAGGTGGTCCGTACCTTGATGTCCGATTTGGTATGTGGTATCCGGTCTTTTCTTTTGGCATTAGTCAAACCGGAAGGGAAATATTGCGTCCGAATGATGAAGAATTTAGAGCCCTCAATGACAGGGTCAATGCGGGTGTTTCACTTCCGCTGACATATTCTTCGGGTGTCTTCCAGCAGGATCTATATTTCGCACTCGATTATTCCGCAGGTATCAGCAAGTTGCGACCGAAGACGGATATCGCTGAGGATTTTCATTTTAATTATCTGACCCAACGAGGTGTCTTCATTAATAGTCGCAAACGGGCGTACCGCCAGGCGATGCCTACATGGGCCCAGCGTGCAGATATTTCATATTCACACGAAGTGAGTAAAGTGCAGATATCCCAACTGTATATCTCTACAGATTTTGCGTTGCCTGCTATCTTGCACTCCCATTATACATTGTTGCATGGCGAATATTTATCGCAGGATATCAGTGCGGGTTCTATTCAATTGGGTAGTAATTATCAGGGTGCCCGTGGATTCGCTGAATTGGATAGTGAGATTCAATATCGGGGTGGTATAACGTATGGATTTCCGATACTCTATCCCGATATGGGTATTGGCAATATCTTTTATACACGTCGTGTGAGGCTGCAGGGATTTTTTGATGTGGCCGTTGCTAAGATCAATGAAGAAAATGAACAGGTAATGCGAAGTGTTGGGCTGGAAGGAATTGTTGATTTTGATTTTCCACCCGTGTCTATTGGTGTACGTTATTCACGTTTACTGAAAGGATATACTGGGTCACAGAATCAGGTTGAAATATTCTTACCCGTAGCGAGATTCTGATATGGAAGGTGTCGTAATCAAGGTGACCGGTAGCTGGCATGAAGTAAGGCTGGAAAATGGTACTACAGTATCATGTCGTATTACAGGCAGGCTTCGTATGGATGATATCAAAACAACAAATCCGGTTGGAGTAGGGGATCGTGTGGAAATATTTCTTGAATCAGGAGATGCCTCGCAGGGAACTATCACTGAAATAAAATCCAGAAGGAATTATATAGTCCGTCAATCACCGCGTAAAAAACATGATCTCCATTTATTAGCGGCTAATGTAGACCAGGCAATTTTGGTCACGACCATTATTCAGCCGATGCTGAAAATGGGGTTTATCGATCGTTTTTTATTAATGACCGAACCACACAATATTCCCGTCATAATTATTATCAATAAAAGCGATCTTTTTACAAGTGAGGAGAATGAAATTTTTGGTGGGCTCAAAATCATGTACGAAGATATTGGTTACCAGGTGATGACATGTTCATCTTATACGGGTGAAGGAATAGAAATGGTGAGAGATATGTTAAAAGATAAAACGTCACTTGTGGCAGGACAATCAGGTGTTGGAAAATCCACATTGGTAAATTCAATTCAACCCGGATTGGGCTTAAAGACCGATGAGATTTCAGATTATTCAGGAAAAGGGCAACACACAACAACGTTTGCGGAAATGTTTCCGCTTGATTTCGGAGGCTTTATAATTGATACACCCGGTATCAAGATGTTATCCTATAATAATCTCGAGCCGCTTGACGTAGCACATAATTTTAGAGAATTTTTTGTCCTCTCTGCTCAGTGTCGTTTTCCCAATTGCCTGCATAAAGAAGAACCGGGTTGCGCTGTCAAAGCTGGCCTGGAAGACGGAACAGTTTCACCATTACGTTACGAACATTATCTTCAGATCATGTCCGAAGTGGAAGATCAAAATTATTGGGAGCGTCACAAGGGTATTTAGACAAACTACATGACACAGAAAAAAAGAAGAAAATGGCCATTGATCCTCGCGATCATTTTTGGGCTTATAGCATTAGCGTACCTGTTGGGTCCCAAACCATCCAGACCAGACTTTTCCAAACTTATAGTACGGGAATTTAGCAGCGACCTGCATAAACTTGAAGATTCGATCAAAATTGCGGAATCCCTTGAGTTGTTAAAGCCGGACAATGAAGCACGTATTATCTGGGCACAGGATTATACACCTTCCCCATATAGCATGGTATATCTCCATGGCAATGCTGCTTCACAGGAAGAAGGTGATCCCATCCATGAAGCATTAGCGCATCGCTACGGATGCAATTTGTTTTTAGCCAGACTCTCTGATCATGGCTTGTTAGGAGATAATCCATTGAAGGAGATTGAAGCCGGTGCATGGATGCAATCGGCGCTCGATGCATTGATGGTAGGGCATAGGCTCGGTGAGAAAGTTATTTTGGTATCATGTTCTACAGGAAGTACGCTTGCACTCTATCTTGCAGCTACGTATCCGGATCTTGTGGATGGTCATATCATGCTATCACCGAATGTGGATGTATTCGATCCTCGTTCGACACTGCTTGCAAAGCCATTTGGTCTGCAGATCGCTCGTCAGATCATGGGTTCTGAATATTATGGATGGAAAGCTCCGGGACCAGCAAGATCGTATTGGTACACAAGCTATCGGATCGAAGGATTATGTACTTTGAAATCCATGATCAATGAAACCATGACAGAAGAAACATTTAGCGCTGTGAAAGATCCGGTGCTCATGTTGTATTACTATAAAGATGATGAGAACCAGGACAGTGTGGTTTCAGTAAAGCGAATGAAGGAAATGTATGCTCAACTTGGCACACCCGCGGATCAAAAGCAAGAGATGGCTCTCACCGATGCAAATACGCACATCATAGCATCTGATATGTTTAATCAAAACCTGCAATCCGTCTGGACACCGTCTGTTGCTTTTTGCGAAAATATTCTTCACCTCGCGCCTGTTAATGAGGATGGATGGCAACCTTTCCTGGATAGACCTCAATAAAAAACCAATCCATTGGCTGATCTTTTCCCTGCGAAAATTTTATTGTTTGGCGAATACACCGTGCTGAATGGTTCACAGGCATTGGCCATTCCATTACATAAGTGGCATGGACAATGGGTGCAGCGTGAAACACTTTCTGAAACTGATCCGATCGATTATTATCGTTGGTTACTCAATGATGATTTGATCACTGACACCATATACGGTCATATGATTGAAGATATCAACCTGGGTTGGCAATATCTAGCAGACATTCCTGTGGGCTATGGAGTAGGAAGTTCTGGTGCTTATGTAGCTGCATTGTATGACCGATACATTTCTTTGCGGTATGATCATGATTTCCAAAGGCAAACTGACATTCTTGCGAGAATGGAATCGTGGTTTCATGGTTCCAGTTCAGGTATGGATCCTTTAGTTTCTTACACTGACAAAGCATTGTACAAAGATCAACAGGGACAATTCCATTGTGTACAGAATCCGGGATGGCCCGAAGGATATAAAATCTATTTGCTTGATACTGGCATGACACGACATACGAGTTCACTTGTGCTCAAATACAAAACCATGCTTGAAGAAGATGCATTTGAACGCGAAGTCAAACAGCAATTCATCCCGATGGTAGAGCACGCCATTCATTATTATCTCCAGGGACAGGGATCCATGCTGGAAAATTGTCTGTCTGTCATCAGTCAATTCCAGCGTAGTTTGTTTGAAGAAATGATTCCGTTGCAAGTGCGCCACGTGTGGGATGAATTATCTCTACTGAAAGGAGTCTATGTGAAACTGTGTGGTGCCGGTGGTGGAGGATATTATCTCGTTATCGATACAGGCAATAATGAATTGAAACCTTATCCATTGATCAGCGTTAGTTGAAATAAAGCAGGAGAAGTAAAAATGACCATTCCAAAAACAGATTTTATTCAGCGCATCTCCAAATATTGTGCAGAAGCAGAACGATGTACCTATGATGTAAAGGCAAAGCTGATCTCATATGAGATCCCACCTGGCGAAACGGAAATCATTATTGAAAAATTACGGAAAGAGAATTTTCTCAATGATGAGCGGTATACAAAATCATATGTCAGTGAAAAATGGAATCTTGATCACTGGGGACGCATGAAAATCGAAAATAGCCTGATCCAAAAACAAATTCCTGAAGACATTATCCGGCAATCTCTGTCTACTATTGATGAAGACGAATACAAAATTTATCTGGAGGATTTGTTGAAACAAAAATTAAGAGAAGTCCGCTCCGGTAATTTTATGGACGATGCCCGTCGTGTTCACATGTATGCGGTGAGCAAAGGTTTCGAAGAGGAGTTGGTGCGGGAGTGGCTGGAGAATCAGGAGTAAAATTGATGTCAGACATGAGATGCCAGATACCAGACGCATTATGCATCCATGATTTATAAAAAGGATAATTTTACTATTCTATGCTGCTAAGGCAAACATATTTTTGCATTTCGAGTCTGGCATCCGGCATGGATTCGACACTTTGGTAAGCTCAGCGCACTGCACGCTCACCACAAGTCTTTTAATCTGGAATCAATAAATGAATTCGGTGGTGGGAACCGAAGATTGTCAGGATGCATATGATTTTTTAAGACTTGATTTTCGAGGCCAACAGCAATAGCAGAAAAATCAGTTCAATACATAGTTGAATCAATAACTCCAGTTTGCGAGAATTAGCACAACTTTTGGCTGATATATTCGCATGGAGTTTAAAATAAATAATTGGAACTCTACTCAAAGGGAAAAAGTAAACGGTGTACACTATGTAGTAGTGATAATATCCTGCGTCTCGAGTCTGACATCTGAGATCTGGCATCAATTCATCCTGTATCTAAATATCTATTCGCTTGTGCAAGAATCCATTGATCAGGGGAATCTAAAATAGGGGTAACTTGCACTCATGTCTTCCACTCGCATCCTCGGTATCGACCCGGGTACTAACATCCTCGGCTTTGCTGTCATCGAAGTCAATGGCGAACAGGTGACCGTATTGGAGATCGGTGTCCTGAAACTGAAAGACAAAAAAGACCACAACGAAAAACTACGCGAGATCTTCCTCGAGATACAGGAGATCATAGAGCGATATCTCCCCAAAGACCTGGCGATTGAAGCACCTTTTTTTGGAAAGAACGTACAGTCTATGCTCAAGCTCGGACGCGCTCAAGGTGTCGCCATGGCGGCAGGGATGACGATGGGTCTCAACATCACAGAATATTCTCCCAAAAAAATCAAACAATCCGTTACCGGCAATGGCAACGCAGCAAAAGAACAGGTAGCTGATATGATGTGCCGTCTGCTCAATATCAAGCCTGAAAAATTACCGCTGGATGCAACAGATGCACTTTCCGTTGCGATGTGTCACCACTATCAGCGCGGTCGCATTCCATCTTCCAAAAAAGCAGGATGGAAGAATTTCCTTAAGGATCATCCGGATCGGGTCAATACCTGATATTAGTGTTGAATGATGAGCC
>JBBREG010000143.1:0-9312 GCA_038203125.1 Chitinophagales bacterium | reverse complement strand
TTTATCAATGATCGTATGCGGATTACCATCCATCAGGATTTCCGGATTGGGCATGCCTAAGACCGTGACACAATAATCCCGGATCGATATCCGGTGTTCCATCACCCTGACCTCGCTTTCGTAGGTGTCCGGATCATAGATGACGGCCGTATCAATCAATGTCATTGAATCCCTGTCAATGATCAGCATCTTGTTTCGCTCATCCTGCATTTTTTTTGCCCGATCATATCCTGGTGGCTGCATCTGTGCGCTACCATCATAATGAATTGCAAACAGCATGGACATCACGAAGAAACCCTTCGCGTACCTTATGCAACAATTAACTATCCCGTTTTTCATGTGTTAAAAATAGAGAAATGAATCAATTCTTTTCAATTAATCAACGTTGTATCATGAAACTAAGTATAACCATGAGCCTATCCATTCTTTTCGCTTTTGCACTTACGAGTGCAGCCCAACAACTACCACAACCGGTTCAACCTGTATGTGACCAGGTCAATACGCCCCAACCGGTTATTGACGTATCCGAAACGACATACTTTATCTTCAAGGAAGGAGCGTTTGTTGAAAGCATTCTTTCAAAAGCACCTGAATTGATCGGGGGTCGCGACCTCATGGAGACCTTGATCACACTTAATATTCGGTACCCGGAAAAAGCCAGGGAAAAAAAGATCGGGGGAACTGTCCTGGTGACTGTTGTCATCGACGCTGAAGGAAATATGGAAGACGCATACATTCATGAAGGCATCGGTGGGGGATGCAACGATGAAGCTCTTCGCGCTGTCCGACTGCTGGACCGGACAGGTTTTGAACCCGGTGAATACCGGGGGCAGCAGGTGACTGTCAAATATGACATCCCTATCACATTCATGCCACGATAAAAAAATCTGATTGTAGATATACGTAAGGGGAGTAGAGACGTGATGTACTGTGTCTCTACTCCCTTTTGCGATGCATGGATTCTCTGAACCCATGATTTCAATTTATTTTTTCTTCAGGATCAACGCACTCAATAACGTTATGAACAGACCTACCGGAAGTATTTCCATTAAGGTCATCCCTGCCATGATCACCGGATTCTTGTACATTTCCATATTGCGGGCAAATGTTTCAGATTTTGCATCTATCTCTGTTGCACTCAAACCGGCAGCGGTCCATTTCTCTTTCATGTGATCAAGATATTGGACAGGAAATGTTTGGGCCATATCTGAGTTGTGATAATAGATCATCCAGCCTATCACATAAAATGCTGATGCGATCAGTGTGATAAAAAGTCCTGTCATAAATGCGCGTCCAAAAGTGATCTTTCCACCCAGTTGTTTCTCCCTGAATTGCCGTATTCCGAAAAATACCATGGAAAGTGCCACGATCATGTTGAGGTAGCCCAGAACCATCGACAACTCCATGTTCATCTTGCCATCATCACCCATCCAGAGTGATTTTGTGGCATAACCAACCACCGTGAGAATGAGTCCCGCGATGACTCCGTACGTAATTACTGTCTTTTGCATCTGTTTTTCTTTTTTAGTGAATTAAAACCCAAATCACATACTCGGGGCTAATCCTGACCTCATACGATCGTATGATTTTACGAAAATCATCCTTTCATACGAGGAATCAGGCCATTTTTCTGGGCCACCATGACCGCCTGAGTCCTCCGCTGCACATCCATTTTGGAAAACAGATTGGACGCGTGCGTTTTGACAGTGCTCAGGGATACATTCAACGTATCGGCAATTTGTTGATACGATAAACCCTCTGAAATCAATATGAGCACTTCATGTTCCCTTGGGCTTAGATTAAAATGATTGGTAAGCGGAAATTGGGCCGAGGTGAATTCCTCATTTTGAGGACCAATTGTTGGCACGCTTCCCGTGTTTTTGTGTGTCAGTTTCCAACCAATCCAACCACCCAGAATTGTACAAAAGAGTCCAACAATTCCAATATAAGCTTCCAGCGCCAGGTCCCTAGCAAAAAACAGATATTCAGCCCATTTCAGCAACCCCACTAACACAGCCATGCAGATTCCAAATATGATCACTGTCCTCGCCATCTAACAAATTTAGGTTAAGCGTAAGCTTTACCTGCCTTTCTGCGCTATAAAACCCCATTTTGTTTCAACGCAGGACTGCAACCGGATGCTTGTGCTCATCAATGGCAACAAACGTAAACACCCCGGTTATTGCTTTCTCCCGATGATCAGAATACATTTCTTCTATATATACATCCACCCGCACTTTCAGGCTTGTATTTCCAACATGTACCACTGTACCAACAAGTTCTACAATCGTCCCTGCAGGAATGGGTTTTGTAAAATCAATCTTATCACTGCTCACGGTCACCATCCGCTGCCGGCTAAACCTGGTAGAGGTTATAAATGCCACCTCATCCATCATATGCATCGCTGTCCCTCCAAATAAGGTGTCATAATGATTGGTCGTATTTGGAAAAACGGCTTTAAAAATTCTGGATTCGGATGCGCTTATTCTTTCTTCTAACGTCATGAGACTGAGTTGTGGATATTTCCGGGAAAGTAATACAAATGAGTCAGTGTAAAATCTAAGCTACTTTCTTACCCGGGAGTTTTTCCTGTAACATATGATGTCAATTTTTTTATGAGTCCATTTTCAAACTCAATGACATCACAATAGTCCAGATCGATTTTATTTCCATTCGCCAGGGTGCCTGTTACCGTACCTTCAGCGATAACGATATTTCCCTTAGCCTCAGCCTTGCCTCAGACATATCTTCCACCTTACTCCTTGCCCCATATCCCCGAACCTGAATATATTTGCCTCTCAAAGAAACCGATTTGTCCGATAAGCTCGTCATTATCCCCACCTATAAGGAAAAGGAAAATATAGGCCCCATGATCGATGCCATCATGGGGTTGGAGGGTAATTTCCATTTACTGGTGATTGATGACGGCTCCCCCGACGGGACAGCCGATATCGTTCGCGAAAAGCAGGACGACTACGGAATGCGCATTTTCCTCATCGAACGCGAGAAAAAACTCGGGCTGGGGACTGCTTATATCTATGGCTTCAAATGGGGACTGGAGCGCGATTATCAGTACTTTTTTGAGATGGATGCCGATTTTTCTCATCCGCCTAAAGATGTGCTGAATCTCCTGGCTGCTTGTCAGACGGGAGGTGCGGATGTATCCGTTGGCTCTCGATATGTTGAAGGGGGGGGTGTAGTCAATTGGCCTAAAAATCGCCTGATCCTTTCCAGGGGTGCTTCTCTTTACACACGGATTGTTACCGGAATGCCTATTCAGGATCCAACAGCGGGCTTTGTTTGCTATCATAGACCTGTGCTGGAAGCATTGGATCTGGATAAAGTCAGGTTTGTAGGGTATGCGTTCCAGATTGGTATGAAGTACCTCGCTTATAAAGCAGGTTTTACGATCGTGGAGGTCCCGATCCAGTTCATCGAACGTCAATATGGGGTTTCAAAAATGCATCTGGGCATCATTCGCGAGGCAATCATTGGGGTATTACAGCTGCGGTTAAGCTCTGTCTTCCGGATGAAGCCAGTCAGAAAGAAGTTAGTATAGAAACAGACCCATATCCAACGTCCTATGAAAAAGAAATCCCGTCACCGATTTTTCAATCACTGACGGGATAACTTACATAAATGGTTACTTGCAGATTATTTTCTCTTCAGGGTAGCGATAATACCAAGTCCGGTATCAACTTTCACTTCGTCGCAGTCAAATTCGGTCACGGTATACGTGTCTTCCTGAAAACTGGTAGCATCTTCTGCTCTCAGTGTAATACTGGTATTGCCGCTCACAGTATAGGAGAGATCATCACCTACTTTACTGTCCACGAGCGCTTCACTATTGTCGATTAGGTTGCCATTGGATTCAAACTCCACTTCACCAAGTATCACGCCAAGCGCTGTAACGTCCCAACGGCCCACAATAACAGAACTCAGTGTGCCTGCATTACAATCATCATCTTTATCGCATGACGTCAGTGCAACGGATGCGAAAAGAAATAAATACAATAAATGTTTCATGATATCATTTTTGATGTTAAGGATTTACGACTTCATGAAGTGTAACACCATCTACGGAGGATTGTTTCGAATCTTCCCGGCATCAAAATGAGAACGGTGATCGGTTATTAGTGTTCGGTAATCGGTAAAAAGGTACTCGTAAATCACAAGGTCCCCCTTTCAGGGGGTAGGGGGTTGGAAGGGTGTTCGGTAATCGGTAAAAAGGTACTCGTAAATCCCAAGGTCCCCCTTTCAGGGGGTAGGGGGTTGGAAGGGTATTCGGTAATCGGTAAAAAGATACTCGTAAATCCCAAGGTCCCCCTTTCAGGGGGTAGGGTGTTGGAAGGGTGTTCGGTAATCGGTAAAAAGATATTCGTAAATCACAAGGTCCCCCTTTCAGGGGGTAGGAGGTTGGAAGGGTGTCCATTTACCCTTTTACATCCATAAACAAACTATTCCACCTATGCCCATCGGGATCAGCGAATGCACAACCGTACATCCATCCCTGGATTTCTGTGGGAGGAGCAAAAAGATCACCACCAGCCTCTTTTACCATACGAGCCATTTCATCGACTTCAGCTCTTGATTCGGCATCAAAGGAAAGCATCACTTCACTTCCTTTGCTGGTGTCGCTGACTGCATGCTGAGCGACTTGTGCGTATGTTTTTTCGTTGAATAGCATCAGGACATATTTGTCATTGCCCACTAAAAATGATGCTGCATCTGGTCCGGGATCATGCCGGGTATTCAATTCAAAACCAATGGCTGTAAAGAATTTTTTAGAGATATTGATGTCTTTCACAGGAAGATTGATCCAAAGTTGTTTGATCATGATGGGAATTTGAGGTCGTTGTTTAAATTATTATACCAGTCAAACATACGATTCGCACTGTTTTCCGGATATGGGTAATCCGACCATTGTGGAGGGCAAATCCGAACTACATGAAACTATTACCGCAGATAAACTACTTCATTCCAAATAAACTGGATGGCGTTTGGTCTCGCTCTACTTTTGGCGGAAGATAGGGAAGTGGCTTTGGTCTGTAATTTTTCAACAGGAATATCTCTATCGGTTAACTTACGCAGTAGATTGGCTAACTCCGTAGCTTTTTCCAAAAGTTGATCATTCGAATAAACCACTCTGGTCATCGTAGCTGGTCCGGGATCCACATAGTTTTCATTGGTTGCTTCACTGATCTCATACGAATGCTCCCGCAACCCCATGAGAACATTTTTATACCGCGCTGCTTCGATGCCATACGCTTTGATGGAAAATGTGTAGGTCAGCTCTGCAGAAGAAAGGACAATTGTTGTAATGGATTTATCAGAGATGGGGACAGATTTATCAAGAAATCCATCTGCAGTGATGCGTAAGATTTTACCCGTTATTTCAGTTATTTCAAACTGTCCCAAATCAAAATGACCTTTTGCATCAGTTCGCACGGTATGGATATTCCATTTCACAGCAGCACCTGCAACAGGTCGTTTATTTTCATCCAAAACCCGTCCCTGTAATCTCAGGAACTGCACTGTAGGCACCAGTACAATACCATTCAGATTGCCAGGTGTGATAGTGATCACTTGTGGTTCGTAATTGGGATAGGTAATAGAAAGTTTTTTCCCAAAAACATCCGTTGTTTCAAAATTTCCAAAATCAAAAATGCCGGATCGATCTGTTGTTACCATATTATTTTCAAAGGTGACCGTAGCACCTGTAACCGGATTTTTATTTTCAGTAAATACCCTGCCTCGGAGTAAAAGAGAATCACCAGGCAGAGGAGAAGTGTCTCTCAGTAATTTAATTTCGTTGGAAAAATCTCCTGGAGGAAAGCCCACTTTCTGCAAATACAAAAAGTCTTCAATGCCAGTAGCTCTCTGATCCTGTAATGCCCCATCCTTGTGCCGCAGAATCAACATTGCTCTGTCAAATCTCATTTTCTTTTCAGCGTTCTGATATGCTTCGAATCCTGATTTCATTTTATACACCCCGGGATTTTCCAGACGTGACTGATATGCTTCGATCAGATGATTGTGCGTTTTAAAATTATTGATTGCATCACCCTGCAACTCAAAAATTTTAATCTTTCGTTCGTCCGCCATCAATACCATGTCATTGTTCTGTGATTCGATGACTTTGTCAAAAGCCCGGATGGCGGATGCGGTATCGAGCATTTGCATGCTGGCGTTAGCAAGGCGGGTATAGATAATCTGGTATCCATCCGTACCTCGCAGCGATGCGAGAAGATGATCCAGGCGCAATAATTCGGCAGGCATCCCAACGATTGATTTTTCAATGCCACAACGGATGCAGGCTTCCACAAGGACAAACTGATTCACATTGTCCACTGTAAATTCTGTGACCACGGTATTGACAGTCTGGAGAGACTCAATCGTGTAATGGAATGAGCTGGCTTCAAGTGAATTCGAATCGTAGGGGAAAATATTAAAACTTACTTTTTCTTTACTTATATTTCCAAAAAGATTGAAGTCATAATTACACAGGCCAGGCAGATCCTCAGCCGTATATTTTGAACCTTCCACTGCTGTGGAAAAGGACTTTATAGCATTTGCTTTGATCCGCTTGGTAAGGAAGGGGTCCATTTTAATCGCATTGATCAGCGTGCCTGCCTGATCGGAACTCAGATTTGAAAAGTAGTCTCCCACTACCATGTTGCAGGTATCATCATCTTTAAAATTCATGCCGGAGCAATCGTACTTAAAGAGAATCCTCCTGATTTGTTTTTGGAAAAGTAATGCGAGGATCAATGCGGCAAGTAGAAAGAATATAAAAATGTATTTCGTCCAGTTTCGTTTTTGAATAAAAGGGAAAGTCGCATTTTCAAATTTTTCATCCTGGACTTTAATAAAATACGCATTGAGTTCTTTGTTTTGCGGATCACGTGACGAACTACCTTCTGATCGTGTTCGTGAAACCTCTCCAGCCGGGATATCCAAAGCAGCAACCGCGATATTAAATGCCTGTTTGTAACTGTTTTCACTTTTCAGTAATGCAGTGAAGAAAATTTTGGCAAACTGAATGGCAACAGTGTCTTCAATTTTAGACTTTGTACCAATCACGATGGGTACTTCTGACAGAAGTTGTACAATCGCTTCGTTCTCACACCCATTGAGGAATACACATTGGAGCGCTTTCTTTTCACTTATAGCCTTAAAGAATTCACTTACATGCCGGGTTGTAAAATCTTCACCGGAAAAATCCAGTCCATCCTTTCCGGAATGGCCACTATAGTATATCAGCCTGAGATCCTTTATCCCGGCTATTTTCTCTGTAACTACTTCGAGCGAATCATCCCGCGAACAATCATACACCACTTTGTCCTTAATATCTTCATCATTAAACAGGGCAATGAAGTCTAAAAATTCATTCGTTACCTCCGGAATATTGTTAGCCGGATCGGAGTAGATGGCAAAAATGGCTGACATGATATGAGGATTTGAAAATCGTTAATAGGAAAGAAGAGTTCATCCGAGCCCTGATCGTCAATCAGGGTTTTGACTTTAGCATTTAATCGATCGATCGCCAGGATATCAAATGATTCAACGCTGAGATCCGGAATATCTATGCTTGCGTGCAGAAGCGTCGTATAAAAGGAAGCATAATCTGGTTCAGTGATGGATTCATGTCCTGTACCATGATGATCGAATATAATAAGACGCTTCCGTGCCATGGCTAGAGTTCGATCAGCAGTGGATATTCGGAATTTTCATCGATCAGTAATTTTTCGAATGATTTGGCATCTTCCGGCGTCATGCTCTCAAAGGTTCTGCTTTCACCTGTGACAGAGCGGATATTTTCAATCCAGTTGCCTCTCGAAAATTTACCAGTTATAGGATCAATTTTGATTTCGAGACATGAGAATGCAAAAGTGAGATCATGATCACCCTGAAATTTGACTTCATTGTCGGTTGTTTTTTGCACGTTCACTTTACCATTTAATTTGGAGATGACATCTGCAATCGCAGGCACATCAATGGATGCATCGAATCCGGATTCCGTATAGGTGATCAGCGAAAAATTATTGGAGATGATAATATCCGTGATCAGCCCCAGCCGTATATTTTTATCTGACATTGCAGGCTGAAGAATAAAATTATCCTTGTCAGCAAGCACCTCATTGTGAGACAGCACACTCCCGAGTCTCAGGGGATCGATATACGTGCGCCGCACATTACTGAAAGAAAATGCCATCTTTTTTGTTTTTCGGATAGCTGCTGTTATGGCCGCCGGATCTACCCCCAGAGCCTTGAGGAAATTATCAAGGATACCAAATCCAATGTTGAAATCAATTGCTTTCGTTCGCTGATTTGATACATTCGCCACAGGTAATGTCGCTTCGGGTACCTGGTACGGAAATCCATCTTTTACGAGGTATTCAAATTTACCCAGGTATTGTTGTCGGCCATCCCGTATCTCAAGCATACACATCGGCTGGATGCGTGCTTCCGGTACTTTTAATGGATTCGCTCCAAACTGATCACGGATGTGATCAGTGACTTCATTTTTGCATATTCGTCCCATAGTTGATCGTGCGCTGTTATTGCATAAGGGCTAAAAAATTATTGGCTACTTTTTGATATCCGATATTATTGGGGTGGATCTCATCCATCCATTCATTGTCATGTACAGTTGCCCTGTTATTGATATAACGGACATGGGTATATTGTACAGCGAGGTCTTTGAGCAGATCATTGAAGGCATCGACGAGATAGTAGATGATCTTTTTACGGATTTCGTGTTGTTTTATTTCTGCTTCGATCATATATCGGTTGGCCCAACCTTTTTTGATGGTCTTCGCATCCGGATTGCTGCGGATATAATCATATCCATGCACAAATATGGTGACGTCGGGCTGAAGTTTGACAATTTCTTCAAAGAATGTTTTATATCCTTTTGCCAGTTCATCAAGCTTGGCGCGGAATTTTAATTCATCAATATAATCCAATGCCTCCTGTCCCTGTTGCACATTCTTTTTTAAGATGTCCCTGATCTCTGAGCCGAGAATATCATTACCACCTCCACTGATCAGGACATATTTAGGTTTGTATTGTCTGACAGCTTCTATCAGTTCATTATTCTTCAGATAGTCCGTGATCTCATCACCGGCTTCAGCCAGGCTCAGCAGATGATATTTCTCCATGATATAATCCAGGGTGTCGCGGACGCCCGGTTTGGGGTAGAGAAACCACGAATCTCCTTCTGCAATGACCACGGGTCCTTCGGTATGTTTCTGATTCAGGAATTTTCGGCGGCGGCTTGTCTTGTACACGTAGTTCATAAATTTTACC
>JBBREG010000142.1:0-9345 GCA_038203125.1 Chitinophagales bacterium | reverse complement strand
GCAGGCAATTCATCACAGACATCAGATGGTGCTGCCTTCGTCATAGTCATGAGTGAGGAATTAATGAACTCATTGAACCTTACACCAATTGCACGTCTGATATCCTGCAGTGTCGCAGGCGTCGATCCGCTGTATATGGGTATAGGACCCTGTGCCGCAATCCCAAAAGCATTACAGCAGGCCGGAATGAAACTCGGAGATATTGATCTGATCGAATTAAATGAAGCATTTGCTGCACAGGCATTGGCTGTAATACGACAGGCAGGGTTGGATCCGGAAATCGTCAATGTCAATGGTGGAGCGATCGCATTGGGACATCCACTGGGTTGTACAGGTGCAAAGCTGTCCACACAAATACTCAATGAGCTACAACGCAGAAATAAAAAATACGGAATGGTAACAGCTTGTGTAGGCGGTGGACAAGGTATTGCCGGTATTTACGAATTACTTAATTAATTCTATATACTATGGGAAAAACCAATTCGCCCGGGATGAGTGTTAGACTTCGAGAATACGCTCAAGATCGGCTGGAGAATATTGTACAGACTTCAATACTTTTTTATCACCTTCCCGATACACCAGAAATCCGGATTCGCTTTCTTTAATAAAACCCTTCGTGCCATCCTTTTGCATATAGAAATCTAATGTAGCTTCTGCCGTGGTCAGATCCGGACATACTTTACTCATGTTGGATCGCTGCACTTCTTCAAACAATTCTTTGAATTTTGGTGCAATACCAAATTCTAATATTGCCCCTGAGAGTACATATTGAAGATCACACAGCGCATCAGCAATTCCGGTAATGCTCTTTTCCTGGATCGCTTCTTTCAATTCATCAAGTTCTTCCTGCAACAGGTTAATTCTCAGCGCACAGCGATCCTCATGCGGAATCCCCGGCAATTCCAGCACAGGCATTTTAAATGTGCGGTGGAATTCAGCGACATCATTGAGCGGAAAAGGCTCCGGGAAGACGTGATCAGACATATTTAAATTTTAAGAATAGATCAAATATATCAGGATATCGGTAAGACACCAAATGAAAAGCCCCCGGCTGCAACAGACGAGGGCTTTTCTTCTTTGAATTGGATTATTGCTTATTGATCCCTTCCAGTTTCGCTTTATATATTTCTACCAGATCAAGTTTATCCTGACGAGCATAGATTTCTTTAAGGGCAACTATGGTATTAAAATCAGAAGCATTGAGTTGTTCAGCCTGCAGGAAGAATGGAAGTGCCTGTATAAAAGCTTCGTCCATCTGAAGTTTTTTGGCTTCGTATTTTTTATTGCCGGCAGCTGAATAATCGCTGGATAATGAATTCAGTTCCAGTGAATAGGCCGCTGCGCGATTGTACCATAATGCTCCGATACTGTAGACTGCATCAAAACTCTTTGCATCTTTTTCCAAAGCTTTCTTGTAATAGTCCATTGCTTTGGTAAAATTAGCTTCACCCATAGATGGATCTTTTGCTACTTCATCCTGGTAGAGTTTATCATAGATCTGACCCAGTGTCACATATACAGATACATTGTTGGGTTCTATTTCAATTGCTTTTTCAAGCTTGGAGATTAGACTGACGAGTTCACCTTTTTGGAGGTAATAATTAATTTCTGCATACAGGATACCTGAATCTTCGGGAAATTTCTCCCTGGCCATATTTAATATTTTTTCTGCCTCTGTCGGGTTATCCTTCAGATACATATTAAACAGAGCTTCGTATACTCCGGGCTCCGGGCTTCCTGAATCTACAAGTTGACGAAATACATCCTGTGCTTCTTTTGAAAGACCAGCTTCCTGTGCACAAAGGCCGCTATAGTAAAGTGATTTGGGTTGCTCTTCAGCAGAAAAGCTTGTCGGTTCATTATTCTTCTTTAGTAACGCGTATGCATCATACGTAGCTTTAAATGCTTCATACGCTGCAGCGTAATTTTTTTGCTGGTAGAGCGCAGAACCCATGTAGTAAATATTTTGGATACCAGAACTCAGAGCTTTCATGGCATCTTTTGTCTGAAAGGATTTATCAGCTTTTTCAGCCGCCATTTTAAATCCCTTGAAAGCTTTGGCAGGAGCGGTAGGTTGAGAAACCGGTGCTTCAGCATTTATCACATTGGCTTTCACGTCGTTGTCGACTGCCGCTATGAAGATCTCACCATACGATTGCCATGCAGTCGGATCATCTTTCGTAAGGGGATCATTCATACTCGCATCTGCAAGCATGATGGCTTCCGCCAGTTTCTCCGTGCTATTCTGAGGATCAAGATTATAGGTCCCTAATAATCGGGCAGCCTTTTTAATATCCTTGGCAGCATCCTGCGCCATCAGACTACCTGCCAAAACAAGCGCAGAAAGGAAAAGAAAGAATTTTTTCATGTATTCGTTCATTTGTAGTTGTGAATCAATTACCACTATTGGTAAACCATAAGGAAGACGTATAAACTCACCCGGATACGTTTTCCATTTGTTAATATCCATTAATAAAGTTCTAAAAAACTCCCGTTCCACCAAATCTACGTTAGCGTTATTCTTCTTCAGACTGGAAAGAATCTTCTGCCTGGATCGCAGGCAGCACTTCCCCTTCTGTTTCAGCCTCAACGTTTTTGATAATACCTACATCAGCGATCACATCATCATCCAGATTAATCAACTTGACCCCTTGCGTCTTGCGACCCATGACACGGATCTCTCTGACCGGAGTACGGATCGTAACGCCAGATTGATTGATGATCATCAGGTCATCGGTAGTTTCTACAGCCTTGATCGCAATCAACTGACCCGTCTTATCGGTAACCTTTAATGTACCAACGCCCTTTCCTCCACGTTTCGTCTTGCGGTATTCGTTCACTTCTGATCGTTTACCATATCCATTTTCAGAGATCACCAGGATCGTCGGATTATCAGCCTTTTGGTTGATTGTCACCATACCCACCACTTCATCGTCTTTACCGTGAAGCGCCATACCACGCACACCTGTTGCGGCCCTGCCCATGTCACGTACCCCACTTTCATGGAAACGTACAGCATAGCCCAGTTTGTTGGCAATGATCACTTCACTATTACCATCTGTCAGACGCGCGTCAATAAGCATATCTCCCTCATTAATCAGCAACGCCCTGATCTTACTAATCCGGGACTTGGCGTATTCTTCCACCATGGTCTTTTTCACTGTCCCCTTTTTAGTACAGAAGAGGATATAATGGTTGCTGTTGAATTCCTTATCCTCAATATCCTTGATGATAATATAGGAGCGGATCTTGTCTTCCTTGGGTAATTCAATCAGGTTATGGATGACTCGTCCCTGCGATGTCTTCGATGCCTCCGGGATTTCAAATACACGAATCTTATAGAAGATACCCTGTTCGCTCAGCAGGAAAAGGTGATTATGAGCACTGGCAATAAACATATGCTCGATAAAATCTGCGTCCCTGGTCTTGCTTCCCTGCGATCCTCTTCCGCCACGACCCTGAATCCTGTATTCAGAGATATTTGTACGTTTTACATACCCCAAATGCGAGATGGTTACCACCATTTCATCATCCGGGATCATGTCTTCAATACTGATCTCTCCATCAGAGAAAGTGATCTCCGTACGACGTGCATCACCGTATTTCTCCTTGATCTCCTGCAATTCCGTTTTAATGATACCCCTCCGTCTGCCTTCGTTGGCGAGAATATCTTTGAGATCCTCAATCGTCTTCAGCAACTGATTGTATTCCTCCTGGATCTTCAGTCTTTCGAGGCCAACCAGACGTGCTAAACGCATTTCGAGGATTGCTTTCGTCTGGGCATCCGATAACCCAAACCGCTCCATCAATCCATTATGAGCATCTTCAACAGCCCTTGACTCCCGAATAAGTTTAATTACCTCATCCAGATTATCCAGCGCAATTAAAAGACCTTCCAGGATATGGGCACGATCTTCTGCTTTCTTTAATTCAAATTTGGAACGCCTGACGATCACCTCAAGACGGAAGAGAATAAACTCATCAACCAACTGGCGAAGGTTAAGTGTCACGGGACGACCTCTTACCAGTGCGATATTATTGATCCCATAGGAACTCTGAAGTGGTGTGAATTTGTACAACTGGCTAAGGACCACACTGGCCATTGCATCGCGCTTCAATTCTACGACGATGCGTATACCTTCGCGACTGGACTCATCCTGTACATGGGATATACCTTTTATTTTTTCTTCCCGGCGTAATTCGTCAATGGCTTTTACAAGGTTAGCCTTATTGACCTGGAAAGGAATTTCTTTGATGATGATGACATCATTGCCATGCGACCCTTCCTGGATTTCAGCGACACCCCGTAAGATGACTTTACCGCGGCCTGTTTCATACGCTTCCTTGATACCATCTACCCCATAGATAATCCCACCGGTTGGAAAGTCTGGAGCCTTAATGTAAGACATTAACTCCAGGATGGTAAGTTCCGGATTATCAATTATTGCAGTAATGCCATCCACAACTTCTGTAAGATTGTGAGGCAGCATATTGGTTGCCATTCCGACAGCGATCCCACTGGAACCGTTGATCAGCAGGTTTGGAATTTTAGCCGGCAGAACGGAAGGCTCTTCCAGTGAATCATCAAAGTTGAGCTTGTAGTCTACTGTGTCCTTTTCGATGTCATCCAGAAGCTCGTCTGCAATTCGCATGAGGCGCGCCTCAGTGTATCGCATGGCCGCCGGACTATCACCATCCATGCTCCCGAAATTTCCCTGAGGATGGACGAGTGGATATCGTAATGACCATTCCTGTGCCATCCGCACCATAGAATCATAGACTGCAGTATCGCCATGGGGATGGTATTTACCAAGTACCTCACCTACGATTCTGGCAGATTTCTTTAATGGTTTCGTATACCCCAGACCTAATTCATGCATTCCATACATGATCCGACGGTGTACGGGCTTCAATCCATCACGCACATCCGGGAGGGCTCTTGAGATAATGACCGACATCGAATAATCGATGTAAGCGGACTTTAACTCATCTTCTATATTTATTGGTATAACTCTAAGACTATCAGACATATATAATTAACAAATGAAATCAAACTGAATGGCGCAAAGGTAGCAAACTGAAGGCGTGTTTTAACCTGATTCTTTATATGTTTTGTATGTTTTTTGGAAATAAATCAGGACTCTGGAATGTATCCAAATCAAAACTTATTTTAATAAAAAACGTATTGATAATGAGCAGGATACATATTAGCTTTACAACTTATTCTAAATCAGACCGGAGATAGCCTTAAACCAGTCCTCCGAATCCTTATTTTTGCACCCTTGTCCGAAATAAAACCATATAATTCAGCACATTGGGATAAAAAAGCCGAGGTCGAAATCATGTTTGATAAGATCTCAGGTAAATATGACTTCCTCAATCGGCTCCTTTCGTTGGGAATTGACAAGAACTGGCGAAAACAAGCCCTTCTAACCCTCGCACCATGTAAACCACAACACATTCTGGATATTGCCACCGGAACAGGTGATCTTGTTTTCACAGCAGATCAATTACTTAACCCTGCGCAAATCACAGGAGTTGACCTGTCAGCCGGCATGCTGGAAGTCGCACGCAAACGTCTGGCTGACAAAGCATCTACCCTTCATGCTTCAATTAATTTTATAAAAGGAGATGCTGAACACCTGGCATTTGATACAGCCAGTTTCGACGCAGCAACAGTGGCCTTCGGTGTTAGAAACTTTGCTGACCTCCAGGCAGGCCTGAAGGAAATATGCAGAGTTTTAAAACCCGGAGCACCCCTGATGGTACTGGAGTTTACAAAGCCCCGGGTTTTTCCATTCCGGCAGCTGTTTAATATATATTTCAGGCACGTCCTGCCGTTAATAGGGTCATGGACCTCAGGCGACAGGAAAGCATACAGATATCTTTACGAATCTGTACAGGCATTCCCGGACTTTGAAGACTTTAATCAGGAATTAATCAAAGCGGGATTTCAGAACCCCCAGTACAAACCATTATCCGCAGGCATATGCGCTATTTACCAGGCATCAAAGCCGTAATCCTCATCCTTATTGGCCTCATTCCCCTGCAGAGTGAAGCCCAGTTCAACAAGGGCAATCACAACTTCCGTGAATTCCAGGCCAAGGCCTATTACTTTGGACTGACCTTTGGATACAATAATTCCAATTTCCAGGTTCAGCCCTCCAGCCGGTTTATCCTCAACGACAGTTTTAATATTGCTGAAGGTCTCGGGGGCCCGGGATTAAATGTTTCTATTGTTGGGAATATGAAGCTTGGAGAATATTTTGACTTTCGCTTCCTGCCTGGATTTTCATTTGTAGGACGTAAATTCTTCTATGTAAATGCAGCCGATGAAGTTGAACAGGTCAAAAGGATTGAAAGTGTATTAGTCCAGGCACCATTCCAGGTGCGATTCAAATCAGAGCCATTTCATGATATGCGTGTTTTCGTTTTGGCTGGTGCCAAATACACGTATGATGTTGCATCCAACGCGCGGATCAGAAATGAACAGGCTGACCGCATCATCCGGATTTCGCCTCATGATTATGCAGTAGAAGTCGGTGCAGGCATGCAATTTTTCCTTCCCTTCTTTATCCTTTCACCAGAGATCAAATACTCTCAGGGAATTGGCAATATCCTCATCTACAACAGTAAGCTTGCCCAGTCAACGGTGATTGAAAAAGTCTTTTCACGCACCTTTACGATCAGCCTTCATTTCGAAGGGTAAGATGTGATCGCAGATCTTCAAAAAATCTAAGGAACAACCGGTCCATGGTGTGTTCATGCAATTCGTAAGGGATCATCGCCTCCGGAATCGTATTCTCAAAAGATGCTCGCCTGCTTAGCATGGTTAATGTGATGTCCATTCTTTCGCGAGAGGCACAGGATTCCAGCCATCGATGTTCCAGCATTCTCAAAATCCGCGGATGCAATCGCTCCGGCACAAATTCCAGATAATTTCTTACAATCTGATAAACCTTATGACAGTATTCCACCAGTTCCTGTTCATGATATACATGCCAGAATTTACTGAGTATAAAGTCCATTAGGACGTCGGCTACCACCGGAGTGTATTTCCCCTGATACGGTCGAATGAGAGAGATAATCTCACCTACCCCATCATGCTGATCCGTAAATGCATCAATACGTTTGTGATGTTCAATACCCTGCAGCATCTTCGCAGGTAATAACCCATAATCCCTGGGTTTGATAATATCGCCCCAGATATTACCCATCAGGAGTAAAGGATCATCCGTGGAAAGAAACGCGTGTGCGAGGTAATTCATAAGGTACCGGGATCGGGGGACAACAGAATGTTATCTTTGCGCCCTCAAATTAACCTGTTCAATCAGAATATTATTTTATGGGACTGAAATGTGGTATTGTCGGATTACCCAATGTGGGCAAATCAACCTTATTCAATGCGTTAACTTCCGCGGGCGTTCTGGCAGCCAATTATCCGTTTGCCACGAAGGAACCAAATATCGGTGTCATTACAGTGCCTGATACCCGATTGGATGAATTAGCAAAAATTGTTAATCCCCAACGACTTGTTCCGACGACTGTGGACATTCTCGATATCGCGGGTTTGATCAAGGGTGCATCTCAGGGTGAAGGATTAGGAAATCAGTTCCTGGCTAACATCCGCGAAGTAGATGCAATCCTCCACGTCGTGCGCTGTTTTGATGATGACAATGTTGTGCATGTGGATGGCAGTATATCTCCCGTACGAGATAAAGAGATTATTGATATTGAGCTCGGGCTTAAAGATCTGGATAGCGTTGAGAAACGATTGGATAAAGCTTCCAAATTTGCAAAGAGCGGAAAGAAAGAAGATGTAGAATTAGTCAACTGGTTATCCAGCCTGAGATCACATATGCTGGCTGGTCAGCCTGCCCGTAGTTTTGAGGTTCCGGACATACATGTGGAGGTGATGCGCGAGATGATGTTACTGACTGCGAAACCAGTCCTATATGTCTGCAATGTAGATGAAGCATCATCTGTCAACGGCAATGCATACTCCAAACTCTTACAGGAAGCAATTAAATCGGAAGGCGCCGGCCTGATCTGCATCAGCGCGGCCATCGAATCAGATATTGCAGTCCTCGATACCCTTGAGGAACGAATGGAGTTTGTCCATGATCTTGGCCTTGAAGAGCCTGGCGTAAACCGTGTGATCAGGGCAGGATATGAACTCCTTCATCTGATCACCTATTTCACTGCTGGTGAAAAAGAGGTTCGTGCCTGGACGGTTCGTAAAGGAAGTAAAGCTCCTCAAGCCGCAGGAGTCATTCATACCGATTTTGAAAAAGGATTTATCCGTGCCGAAGTCATTAAGTATAATGACTTTCTCCGGTATGGGTCAGAAGCCGCTGTGAAGGAAGCCGGCAAGATGGGTGTCGAAGGAAAGGAATATGTTGTGCAGGATGGGGATATCATGCATTTCAGGTTCAATGTGTAAGCGTCAATCGTGAGTAGCTTGCACTGAGCGGAGTGGAAGGGTGAGTTGTGTGGTGGATCGTCATTCATCAATTTTCACTCGTTACTTGTTATTCTTCACTCGTCATTCGTAATTCGTAATTTATTTTGAGTCACGAATCCCGCCTCTGACATCTTCAAATCCAGCATCTAAAAAATCGTACCTCGTACTTCAAACTTCGTACAACAAACTTATCTATACATCACTGCCTTAACAGCAGCCATCACCTTCGCAGGATTTGGAAGCCATTCCTCCACGAGCGTAGGTGCGTATGGAAGAGACGTATCAGCACTATTGACACGAGTCACAGGTGCATCGAGATAATCGAATGCATGTTTTTGTACCGCATACGTGACCTCTGAGGAGATGCCTGCAAAAGGCCATGATTCATCAACGACGACTAATCGGTTTGTCTTTTTTACAGAATTGATGATGGTTTCATAATCCATCGGACGAATCGTGCGAAGATCAATGACTTCTGCAGAGATTCCTTCTTTGGCCAATTCTTCAGCAGCTTTCTTCGCTACTTCCATCATCTTGTTGAAAGAGACGATCGTGACATCTGTTCCTTCACGTCGTACTATAGCTTTCCCGATCGGAACGAGATATTCTTCTTCAGGCACTTCACCTTTGAAGCCGTACATACTTTCGCTTTCCATAAAGCACACCGGATCATTGTCGCGGATAGCCGATTTCATAAGGCCTTTGACGTCGGCGGGATCAATACAACTGATGACTTTGAGACCCGGGCAATTGGCAAGCCATGCCTCGAAAGACTGACTGTGTTGCTGGGCAAGCTGACCCGCAGATCCACTGGGACCCCTGAATACAATCGGACAGGAGAATTTACCAGCTGACTGTGCGAGTGTTTTTGCGGCATTGTT
>JBBREG010000141.1:0-9483 GCA_038203125.1 Chitinophagales bacterium | reverse complement strand
ATGGTCAGGCTGAAACCCGGGGGCGGATTAGATGTGCGTAACAAAGAATGAGTGGGGGAAAGGAGCACAATAGCACAATAGCACAGTAGCACAGGAGTAAGTTTTCACAACCATACGTAAGCAATACTTTCAATATTTTTTTTGAAAATACAATCTAATGATAGAGACGAGTACCATCAGGTTTTTAAAAGACATTGATAAGAATAATAATAAGGAATGGTTTACTGGTCACAAGGCGAAGTATGAGGCTGCGCTTGAAAATATTAAAGCATTCAAAGATGAGGTGATGAAGGGCCTCAATAAAAAAGATGTGATTGAGGAGGGAAAGGTTTTCCGAATCTATCGGGATGTGAGATTTTCAAAAGACAAATTACCGTATAAAAATAATTTGGGTGTGCATTTTAAAAGAGCCGGAAAGGATCGCCGTGGTGGTTATTACTTACATATCGAACCAGGTAAAACCTTTGCGGGCGGTGGATTCTGGGAACCTGCGCCTGCAGATCTCAAACGCATACGTGATGAGATTGCCTTCGATGACAAACCGCTTCGCAAGATTATTTCAAGTAAATCGTTTGTAAAAAACTTTGGCTCATTAAATGGTGAAGAGTTGAAGACAGCTCCATCCGGTTATGATCGAGAGCATCCGGCCATTGACCTTATCCGTAAAAAACAATACCTGGTAGGCCGTAATTTCACTGACAAAGAAGTCACATCTGCAGGCTTTTTGAAAGAGGTGATCACTTCGTTTGAAGCAATGCGTCCCTTGTTTGATTATATGTCTGAGGTATTGTCAACTGATGTGAATGGACAAATTAAATAGATGCCAGAGGCTAGATGCCAGAGGCCAGACTCATGACGCAATCATTCTAACATTTTAAATTGAAATTTGAATATTTACGCTTACTTTCTTACGCTCTTACGTATCGATGTATTTTAATGTTCGTAGCAGATGCAAGAAAGCAAACCTCCATATCCCTCCTTTTCCGAAGCACTCAGGTTCTGGCTTAAGCTAGGTTTTATCAGTTTTGGCGGACCCGTCGGACAGATCGCCATTATGCATGAGTACCTTGTGGAGAAAAAGAAATGGATCAGTGAAAAAAGGTTTATGCATGCACTCAATTACTGCATGCTACTACCCGGGCCGGAAGCACAACAATTAGCAACGTATACCGGATGGTTACTTCATGGCATCAAAGGCGGAATCACAGCGGGTATCTTGTTCTTTTTACCATCAGCTTTTATCCTATGGATGCTGAGTTTTCTATATGTCACCTTTGGTCACAATCCAATCGTCGCTTCTATTTTTGATTTTTTAAAACCAGCTGTGATAGCCATTATCCTAATGGCGGTTTTACAGATCGGTAAAAAATCTCTTACCAGTCCATTCCATTACGGTATTGCACTGTGCGCATTTGTGGCCATCTATTTTTTTTCCATTCCGTTTCCTTTGATTTTGATGGTTGCCGCTGGTGTTGGTGTTGTTGCAATATATTTTTTTAAAGAAAAATTTCTGACTCCTTTCCGTGCGGTAGATTTATCAGATCATGAAGCGGGATATGTGATCCGTGATGATTCCGTAATTCCGGGATCTGGGTTTTCAGTACGGCGCATTATTCTTCAAATCTTTACAGGAATATTCTTGTGGTGTATTCCTTTTGTTGGATTGATGATTTTGTCTTCTGAAGATTTTTCTTTTTGGCAAAATCTTATTATTTTTTTTACCAAGGCTGCTTTTGTTACTGTAGGAGGAGCTTATGCTGTATTGCCGTATGTAGCGCAGGTGAGTGTTGAAACCTTTGAATGGTTGTCACGTTTAGAGATGATCGATGGATTAGCACTGGGTGAGACGACACCGGGTCCGCTGATCATGGTGCTGGCTTTCGTGGGATTTATGGCTGGTTTTCATATGTTTGACGGGAGTATTTTCGCGGCTACCCTGGGTCTTGCCATCACAGTATATTATACATTCCTCCCTTCTTTTATTTTCATTTTCACCGGTGCCCCGATCATTGAACAAACACATTCAAATACATACATGAGATCGTTGTTAGGATTTATTTCTGCAGCGGTGACCGGAGTTATATTGAATCTTGCTATTTATTTTGGAGTTGCTGTTTTAGTTCCTGAATCGAATCACCTACTTTGGCTTCCGATAGTCTGGGTCGCGATTTCATTTTTTGCTTTGCATCAATTGAAGATCAATATGATTCTTTGGTTGGGGATCAGTGTAGTTGCCGGCATTGTGAAATATCTGATTACATTACAAAGTTCACCATTTTGAGATACCTTCCCGTTAGATGGAAAGATTAAAATTTAAACACATCACGTTTGTCATCCTTGGCCTGAAGGTGGTCATCATCGCGTGGTTGCTTTGGCAATTTTTTCATTCCAAAACAAATCAGGGTTTTGTTTTTGATCAGGAGTTTCTCTTATTCTGCCTCGCAGGTTTTATAGCTCAGATTATAGACGGAACACTGGGCATGGCATATGGTGTGAGTTGCACTACATTTTTATTACACTTAGGCGTGCCACCTGCGGTTGCATCTGCCAGTGTCCATACTGCAGAAGTTTTCACTACGGGTGTCTCAGGTCTTTCTCATCTTTACCTGGGCAATGTGGATAAAAAATTATTTATCCGACTGGCCATTCCGGGCATTATTGGTGCTGTCATCGGTGCATTTTTACTTTCTAACGTCCTGGATGGAAATCTTATCAAACCATTCATTGCAGCTTACCTGTTAATCCTCGGGATCCTTATCCTGATCAAAAGCATCCGGGAACCCTTATTTAAAGATGAAATCAAAAGTGTATCCCCCCTGGGATTTATCGGAGGTCTACTGGATTCTATTGGTGGCGGGGGTTGGGGACCCATCGTGACGTCCAATCTTATTCATCGTGGCAAGACACCAAAAATCACCATCGGCACGGTCAATACAGCTGAATTTTTTGTGGCATTCTTTAGCACCGGCGTATTTCTCTTTTTTCTTGGACTGGAAGGCTGGAAGACCATACTGGGTCTGATCCTGGGAGGCGTCCTGGCAGCTCCGATCGGTGCCATGCTGATCAAGTTTATCAAACCAAAGACACTGATGTTTGTGGTCGGCGTTGTGGTGATTATTTCATCCTTATTTACCATCATCAGCACGTATTCAAAATAGCTATAGATGCGGTCAGGACTGTAAAAGACCTATCTTCGCAGGCCTTCATCCATTCCTGATCAGAACCAAATCATGCCACAAGCTGATTACCACGTACCCGCTTCTCATCCTGACCCCTTTATCCCATTACCTCTCATAACGCCTTCATGTATTTCATGGTCTTACGAATGCAAAAATAAGTGTTGTAAAAAATACAAGAAACCGGGAAAAAAGCGTTGCAAAAAATGTCCTGAGAAAAACTAAGATGTTTTCTGCTTCATGGAATCTAAAGCCCCTTTTAAATTAAAAGATATTTATTCACCTGAACTGATCAAAGGGTACGCATCCTTGCTTCGAAGTATTCATCCTTCCTTCCCCGCAGCAGATTTTTCCAAAAAAGTTTTTTCCCGCAAATGGAAAGACCTGGAATTAAAAGAACGGATGCGTCATATTAGTAATCAACTTAAAGATCATTTACCCGGCCCATATAAAACATCACTTCGCATCCTTGTGAAATCGATGGATCACCTTATAAAAAAACACGGTGAAAAAATGGTTTTTGAATATGGCTTTGTTCCTGATTATGTGGAGCGATTTGGTTATAATGATCCTGAACTTTCCATTCCTGCACTCGAAAAAATTACACAATGGACGAGTGCTGAATTTGCTATACGGCCTTTCATTTTAAACTATCCGGATCGCATGTACCATCAGATGCTGCTCTGGTCAGAACATCCCAGTCCTTTGGTACGCAGGTTGGCGAGTGAAGGATTTCGTCCCAGGTTACCATGGGGCATGGGCATTCCGGTGTTAAAAAAGAATCCATCCCCGATCCTTCCGGTTCTTGATAATTTAAAGCAGGATCCATCCGAAACTGTTAGACGATCTGTTGCCAATAACCTTAATGATATTTCAAAAGATCATCCTGCTCTGGCACTTGATATTTTCGCCAGGTGGCAGGGACAGAATCCGGACACAGACTGGATCATCCGTCATGCCAGCAGAGGATTATTAAAAAAGGGTCATGAAACTGCGATGGGATTATTTGGCTTTAACCAGGACCAGCAAGCGATTACAATTGATCAGCTTAAATACACAAAAAAAGTATCGCCCGTCAGCCAACTCGATTTTTCATTTCGTGTAAAAAATACTTCGAATCAGTCAGTTAAAACAAGAATTGAATACGCGATCGATTATATCACCTCCACCGGTAAGACCTCCAGAAAAGTTTTTCATGTTCGGGAAATCCTGTTAGATCCACTTTCAGAATTCCATATTAAAAAATATCAACGCTTCGTTGACCTGACTACCCGAAAACATTATCCGGGCAAACATCGACTTGCCATTGTGATGAATGGAAAAGAATTGATTGATGGAGCTTTTACATTTACCAGGTAAGAGCCCATTAGTGTTTTAATCAAACTTGCGGATATCCTGGACAGCCCACCCTGCATCATAATCTGCAGCATCAATCGTACCCCCTTCATCCGAATCATAGTCCATAAATATTTTCCATTTACCATTTTCCTTCCGGGATACTACATGAAACTGACCGTACCCGGAAGCAGGCTCTCCGCTTTGTGGATAATATGTGTATTTATAAATGCCACGCTCGGATGCGGTGATATCAGAGGCAAATCGTTCAAAGAATCTGAACTCGATCGTGGTACGTCCACCACGTATCGCATTGCGATTAAAACTTCTCAACACACCCAGTGAGTAGCCATGAAGGTCAGTTGTATGTTCACTGCTCCTGCTGGCCCTGATAAAATCAGGAGAATGAAGTGATAGATACAGATCGGCGTCGCCGGATGCATACGCCTGTGAGAATGGAATCCAGATGTCGTTATTGATTTCCAGCAGTCGGGTCTGACTTGTTTTCCATTTTTGTACTCCTTCTGTTATCTCTGGTTCCAGATTGTTATACACTTTGACTTCCTCGAGATCATCTGACACAGCCAGTGCTTTTATTTTGGCTACAGTTGCATATGCTTCCTCATAATTTCCTTTTGCAGATTCAAACTTTGCTTTCTTCCAGAGATTCCATACATGTTCTCCGCCTTTCAGGCTTTCTGAAAGTTTCTCATCAGCATCCTGCGTTCGACCGAATTCATGGAGCAGATCAGCTTCTTCTGCCTGGAAATACCAGCGCTCTTCTGCAGCCATGGAATTGATCAGTGTATCATAATTTAATAATGCTGGCGCCAGCGCATTGACATAAAAAGGGACGATGACCTGTTTCTTTTCCCAGGTCAGGACGATCGCACCTTCTTCGAGACTATAATCTTCAATATGATACCTGAGTCTTTCGACCGGGACCGTGAGATCTTCCACACGCACATCCAGCCTGACGATATCATATTGTGATTCGTATACGAAAGCACCCCATTGATCAGCATCCGCATTAAAGATGGCTGTCCACCGACCGACACCTTTTGGAATCAGAAAAAACGAATACTCTCCTGCCGGGACTTTTACACCAGCTATGATTACTTCAGTACTAAAAGAGATGACAGTAGCGTGATTGGCACCTGCTCTCCATACCTTATCAAAAGGCACCAGTCCGCCCCAGATCGTTCGACCACGGACAGCAGGTGCGCTATATTCAATCGATACCTGTGTAAGTCCCACTTTGTATTCTACATAAGCCTTAGGGCTTTTTTGCGGAACACCCGTCTGTGAGAAAAGAAAAGAGACAGGGACAAAGCAACATATAAGAATGACGAGCCATTTCATATACCATCCAGATTTTTTGAAGTCGCAACGATTAGTAAACCGGTCAGAGGTTTGTTGGAAAACAATAACGCCCTGATGAGCCGGGCATTGTGTCATAAAGGGTTGCCGGAATATGTAACAAGATAAAAAAGGAATGGTTACCGCCATAAAAAAAGGGCCCTCAGGATGTCCTGATGGCCTTATTAAAATTGCACATGGAGGAAAAAAATTACTGTCTGATCACTGCGTTAGCCTGGAAAACATTTCTTTCCGAAACGCCTTTCTTCTCATTGCAGGCAGGTTGACCTGTTGATGATGCAGGAGTAAACGAAGCCTGGGCAGATTTACAGGCAACCTGACAAGCTTTACGTTCTTTGCCAGTCATTTTAGATGAATCGCAATTTGTCATCGCTCCTTCTGCCACCCAGGAAGCAAATGTTACTTCGGCAGGAACGGCAGATACAGATGCAGAGGTGGATGCGGCAGCAGCACCTGGTTTACAACTTGTAATGCAACATCCTGGAGGACAGGGCTTGCAATCAGCGGGCTTACTATTGGCCGGATTGCAGGCAGCCTGGCCATATGACTCCGTCATGGCAAAACCAGAAATCAGGAATACAATCATCAATACGTGTTTCATTTTCATTCGGATTTAAAAGAGTTAGTAAAAATTGACCTGACAAAACTATTTCCGCATAGCCTCCGGACTTGTCATACAGCTGTTACCCACATGTTAAATACCTGTTATAGCGTTATGCCCGACGGTATGCACAGTGTTAATTTGCATCATGAAGTGGAAAATGAACCATGTGGTGATCCTGATGGCAGCCTCGATGCTGGCCATGATCGGCCTGGTCATCTTCCAGTACAAGTGGATCAATCACAGTCGTGAGTTGTACAATGAGGTATTCCATCAGCGTGCATGTATGGCATTATGTTCGACTCTTGAAGAATATGGTGAAGGTGCAATCTGTACAAATAATGCTTCTTGTGCTACTGCTTCTTCTGTAGCTGAAAATATATGGCTTAAAGAACCGGCAGCAGTTGAGCCGGAGCCCGGCCTGGTGGAAAATGAAGAATTTCAATCTGACCTGCGCAAAACGCTTGACTTTTACAATATTGATCTCACGTATCAGATCTCTCAAACGCATGGGCAACAGGTGGGTCAAAATGGTGATGCTACCTGCATGGTCAATCTGCCTGCAGATGAAGCGGGCAAGGAATCGACCATCCACCTTGATTTTCCTGACCAGGAAGCTTTCATGATGAGTAAATTAAAATTTATGATCGGGGCTTCCATCCTGATCATACTATTTACTGCCGTGGTGCTCTTAATAGCGAACTGGTGGCTTCTCAAACAAAAACGTTTATTGCGAACCAATGTGGAGATATACAATAACATGGCACATGAGTTTCGCACACCCTTAACGAATATCAGTTTGGCTGCCAATTTTTTAGCCAGGGATATGGAGAGTACAAAGGGTGCAAAATTTTTAGACATTATTGCGCGCGAAAATTCAAAGCTCATCCGTCAGGTGGAACGTGTATTACATCTGGCCAGGCTGGATCATGGCGAATATGATCTGCAACAGGAGGTACTTACTCTCAAGCCTTTACTGGACGGCGTACGTGATGATATGAGCATGCAGATCGAAGAGCGCAAGGCACTTGTAGAGATTGATGTTTCACCTGAATTGGAAATTCAGGGTGACCGGCAACATCTTACCAATGTATTCAGGAATCTGCTGGACAATGCTCTTAAATATGCGACTGAACATCCGGTTATACACATTTGTGCTTCAGTGCAACAGGAAGGGATTGTGATTGAATTCAACGATAATGGCATGGGAATACCAGCTTCGCAAACTAAATATATTTTTGAAAAATTTCAACGCGTTCAGCAGGGCAATCTGCATGAGCAAAAAGGTTTTGGTCTGGGATTAGCGTATGTCAAAAAAATCGTGGAGCTCCACAAAGGATCGATCATCGTGGATAGTGAATTGAATAAAGGAAGTTGCTTCAAAGTTTATCTACCAAAATTTTGCTAAACAGCATGAGGACGGCGCCTAAAATCTTATTGGTAGAGGATGATCAGAGTATGAGTTACCTCCTCACTACCCTGCTGGAAGAGGAAGGATATAAAGTGTACCATTGTCCTGATGGTGAGTCCGGATTGCAAACCTACAAACCTGAAACATTTGATCTCTGCATCCTGGATGTGATGATGCCGCGAATGGATGGTTTCGCATTAGCCCGAAGGCTGAGAGAATTGGATCCGAATGTTCGTTTTTTATTTCTAACGGCACGTTCCCTCAAAGAAGATATGTTGCATGGATTTTCTCTGGGTGCTGAAGATTACATACGCAAACCTTTCGATCGCGACGAACTCATGTGCCGAATACAGGTCATGCTCCGGCGAAATGAAATCGCTGCCACAGACACGATGCTTACGAGTTGCAAATTTTCTATTGGTGACTATTATTTTGATTACACCAAGCAGGAACTCTCTTACCATTCCGAGATATGGCGTATGACCGAAAAAGAAAATGAAGTCCTGCGTCTCCTATGCATCAACCAAAATCAGATCCTTCGGCGCGATGATGCTGTGGAGAAAATTTATGGTAAAAAGGATTATTTTTTAGGCAGAAGCTTTGATGTCTTCATATCTCGTCTCCGCAAATTATTATGCAGGGATCCACGCATCAGCATTGAAAATGTTTTTCGTGTCGGATTTATTCTAACCGTTAAAGATCATGAGAGCGTCAGTACGTGAATGGCTTGCACTGAGCGGAGTCGAAGTGTCAGTGGTGAATGGCTTGCACTGAGCGGAGTCGAAGTGTCAAAAATCTCCGCTCGGGTCTGGCATCAAAGGAAATTTTCAATCTGTCAAAAAGTATAAGATAAAAACAATCCAAAATCTAAAAACTAAAAATCCAAAATCTCACGCCCCAGCGTGTTGGCGCCTCAGGCGCTCATAAAATCCAAAATCCAAAATCCAAAATCAATCTATGGATAAAGCCTGCTCTATTGCCTTAATAGTCCTCTCCACGTCCTCTTCATTCGTTCTCCATCCGCTGACAGAGACGCGCATGCAACGTTTTCCTTTATACGTGGTAGGCTGAAAAAAGGCTTCGCCGGTGATGTTAATTTTATGAATGATCTCTTCCGTATACTGATCATGATCTGTTTGTACGTCAGAATTCGGATCCAGAAAACGCAACAAACCCTGATTGATGATGGGCATCGCCACCACTTCAACGTTTTTAAATTTTCCTGCTTCAGAAACTATGGTGTGGGCATGCTGACATGTACGATCGATCAATGCTTCAATACCATTGGTGCCCAACTCCCTGATCACCGCATAAGTAGCAAAACCCCTACCCCGTCGTGAAAATTCAGGATTCCAGTCCATCTGATCACGGGATTGGGATTTATGGGTTAGATAACTTGCAGGTTGCGACATTGCACGGCGATGTGCTTCGGGATGTGCTGTAAATGCATATCCGCAATCATAAGGCACATTCAGCCATTTATGACCATCAGTCGCCCATGAATCTGCCAGTTCAACGCCTGTAGTCAGATATGAATATTTTTCACTGGCCGAAGCCCACAACCCAAAAGCTCCATCAAC
>JBBREG010000140.1:0-9639 GCA_038203125.1 Chitinophagales bacterium | reverse complement strand
GGATTAAGATTTAACATTAAGAACCGAACGGATAACAAGAAACCACCCGCTGATATTCAAAGCTCAAAAAAAGGCTGTAACACATATTAACATTTTTTTCATACTATCAATCGACCGAAGGCGTTAGTTCATTGACTTACCCACCGATTCTATTCCCTTCATTCCATACCTTTGCTGCAATTCTATAAGCTATGAAACCTATTCTCCTATTCTTCCTTGTTGCTCAATCTTATGTTGCTTTCTCGCAGGCGAAAGATATTGATGTGTATGAAAAAAAAGACGGTGATAAAACGATTGTCATTGCCCGCAATATAGGTAAGACCGATTATGCTGTTACCGTAAAAATCACTTCTGAAGGAATGGACGTCGTTCCGTCTTCAACGATTGATGCAATTGTTCCTGCAGGCATGATGAAAGAAATGGCAACCATCACCCCCAGGCCCGGAGAATCATGGTCGTATGGATTTGAAGTATCCTATAAACCCACATCTCCAAAAGTCACCCAGGTTCCTGCCGCAGGCACCAGCAGGACAACCACTACAACTGCCAAACAACCCACCACCGTAGCTGCTCCTCAAAAACCTGCAGCTCCTGAGCCAAAATTATCAAATGCCAATATCGTTCTGTACAGCAAACCGGGTTGCAGCAGATGTACTTTAGTCAAAAAGCAATTGACTGCCAAAGGAATTGAGTTCCTGGAAGTGAACACCCAAGGTGATAGCCCGGAGGTTGGCAATATGTGGACCCAGCTTAGAAACAATGGTTTTCAGGGTGGCAGTGTGACGATGCCTGTAGTTCGGGAAAATGGTCAATACCACTATAATATCCAGGATCTGCAGGGATTTGTAGATAAGATAAAGTCGTAGTACAGCCTTTATATACCTCGGAACTTCTCTGTTTTAGCTTCCGCGCTGGCTTTAGCTTACCATTATTAGGTTTTATTGTTTGTGCGGAAGGTGATGTCAATCACTCTGAGGCGGGTCTTCTTACCTAACGTATACCTGATGGGACTTAATAGGGCTCTAAGTCCTGTTCCAACAGCGATATTTAACAGGCCAAACTCAATTCCCCCCTGGGTATATTCCGGCGCATCTTTGATATAACTGTAGTATAAATCCCCCAGGATCATGGAAGCGCCCCCTACTTGTAAGGCCCCACCTATGATATTCGGGATTGCACGTTGACGTTTTAAAAAAATACGCGTAATGTCTGAAAGCGGGATCCATGTATCTCCCAACAGGACAAGCTGAGCATCTGGATTGAGATCCAGGATCTGTCGGGTGTACCAACCCTTGTCATCATCTTTTAACTGGAAGGTGAGTTCCTCGTAAATGGGTATCCTTTCGGTGCTAATTTTACCTGTCCGCTCTATGATGAGATATTTCTGTCCGGAGAGATTATGAAGGAATATAAACGAGGCAAAACAGAATAACAGGGCAGATTTCATTTATTCCTTCCGGATTAGGGTGACTAACCGCTCTAACGCCACATTCAGGCTCTTTTGTATATCCTCAAAGGCAGGCAATTCTTTGCCCGTAAAAAGAATTCCAAGAAGTATATAGGTTTCTGCAGGTATAGCCTCGAACAAAGCAGGTTTAACAAGGCGATAATTTTCCCTAAGCAATCTTTTTATCCGATTCCGGTCGACGGCTTTTGAAAATTTCCTTTTGGAAACAGAAAACATTACACTTACAGGAGAAGCAGAAGCTTCCTGTCGCGTTAACCAGACGAGTCGAATTGGAAATTTTGTGAGGCTTTGCCCACTTTCAAAGAGAGTTTCAATATCCTTATGGGATGATAATCGTTCCTGCTTTGACAGCGTAAATCGGGTCATGGCTTCTCAAAAGAAAGACAATTTTCCCGGTCCAGGAAAGCATTGCAAGAAATACAAGAGAAAAAAGAAAATGTGTAGGTGCTGGAGAGCCAGCTTGTTACTTCACTCTCATGGTATCAGATACCGTCAGTTTATGACGGCCACGGGCGCGACGGGCATTCAGGACTTTACGTCCGGACTTGGAGCTCATCCTGCTACGGAATCCATGTTTGTTGACTTTTTTTCTGCGGCTTGGCTGAAATGTCCTTTTCATCGCTATACCAGTTTATTATTCGGACCGCTTATTTCAAAGCGGGCACAAATGTATTTAATTTTTCTAAAAAATGGCCTGTTTCCTGTAATTTTTAGTGTTTCTCTGAGAAGCCCTCGGCATTAGCCGTTCATCGAAATCAGGAATTCCTCATTGGTTTTGGTATTGTACATGTGCTTGCGGAGGAATTCCATGGCTTCATCCGGCTTCATATCGGCCAGATAGTTTCGCAGGATAAACATGCGTTGCAGGATCGCATCATCGAGGAGCAATTCCTCACGTCGCGTGCTGGACTTCGTAAGGTCAATAGAAGGATACATCCTCTTATTGGCCAAAGCACGATCCAACTGGAGTTCCATGTTACCGGTACCCTTGAATTCTTCGAAGATGACACCGTCCATCTTAGATCCTGTGTCAATCAACGCTGTAGCGAGCACTGTAAGAGACCCCCCATTTTCAATATTCCGGGCAGCACCAAAAAACTGTTTTGGTTTATGAAGCGCATTAGCTTCCACACCACCGGAAAGAACTTTTCCACTGGATGGGGCAACGGTATTATAAGCTCGTGCAAGACGAGTAATGGAGTCGAGCAAAATCACGACGTCATGACCACATTCAACCAGTCGTTTAGCTTTTTCCAGGATGATATTCGCTACTCGGACGTGATTGTCGGCTGGTTCATCAAACGTAGAGGAAACCACCTCGGCACGAACGCTCCTTCTCATATCTGTGACCTCTTCAGGACGTTCATCGATAAGGAGGACGATTAGAAATACTTCAGGGTGATTGGCTGCGATTGCATTTGCAATATCTTTTAACAGGAAGGTTTTACCTGTCTTAGGTTGTGCAACGATCAATCCTCGCTGGCCTTTACCGAGTGGCGTAAACAAATCGATCATCCTATTGCCATAATCCTTTCCTCCCGGGTGCGTGAGAAGATTGAATTTTTCTGTGGGGAACAAGGGTGTGAGATAATCAAATGGTACACGGTCGCGTACTTCGTCCGGAGTCTTACCATTAATGGTGGAGACGCGTAATAAAGCAAAATATTTTTCGCCTTCTTTTGGAGGGCGGATAGCTCCCTTCACCGTGTCACCGGTGTTGAGACCAAATAATTTAATTTGAGAAGGTGATACATAAATATCATCCGGGGATGATAAATAGTTGTAATCAGATGACCGAAGGAAACCATACCCATCAGACATCATTTCCAATACACCTTCGCCTTCGATGATACCATCTACTTCGACATTGAAACGCTCGCGTGCTTCACGCTGAATATCACGAGCATCACGCTGTCCCTGAATATTCCGATCCGTCTGAGGTAGTGGGCCTCTTTCCTGTCCGACAGGTTGTTGTCTGGGTTCTAAAGGCAGCCGGGTTTCGCGTGGCTCATGTATTCTCTGTTCACGCGGCTCCTGTTGTATTCTGGGTTCGCGCGGCTCCTGTTGTATTCTGGGTTCTCTTGGTTCCTGTTGCTGGCGTGGCTCCCTTGGCTCACGTGGTTCCTGTTGCTGGCGTGGCTCCCTTGGCTCACGTGGTTCTGGCTGCTGGCGTGGTTCGGGTTGCTGGCGTGGTTCTCTTGGCTCTCTGCTTTGTACAGGTCTTTCGCGGTGTTCTGGTCTGCGGGGATGTTCTGGCCTGCGCGCAGCTTGCTGACGCTCCTGTGGAGGAGCATCTGTTTTTTCAGCAGGAGGTATGTCAACATCAGACTTTGTGTCTTTGACTTTTGCTGATGGAGTTGGTATTACTTCTTCTGAAGTATCCTTTTTAGGTGCGCGTTTGCGGACTGCGCCGGGTTGTCTTTTGTCAACGCGCATGTTGTCAGATGAGACCGGGACTTCATCCGGAAGCGTAGAACTGTTAGCACCGTTGCTTCCTTTTTTCTTTTCACCGGCGAGTGCCTGGTGATCGAGGATGGAATAGACAAGCTCTTGTTTTGTAAGTTTTTTAAAGCCGTCTACGCCGAGTGTTTCAGCCACTTCCCTTAGCTCGGGAACGAGCATGTCATTCAACTGCAGAATATCGTACATGATATAGTGGGAAATTAATAGATATAAAAAATGAATTCAATAATGAGGTAAAATAGCCGGTAAACTTTCACATCGTTCACCACAAAACTGAAGGATATTTAGAATTGGGAGAATCTGAAGGACGATCAGACCGGTATGTTAGGTGTGTAAAGAGCCACCAAGGTAACAACAATTTTTAATTACTCGAATTACCTTTGGTGAAATCTTTGGTGGTGTTTACAGCGTCTAGAACGATAAAACACCCAAAATAGTTGTCTAATATGCTGGAAATTCAAATTTTACGAGAACAGAAAGACCGGGCACTTATCGGCCTGAAGAAGAGGGGATTAGGTGAGGACCGATTGGCCCTTGTCAGCCAGATTATTGAGCTTGATGACCAACGCAAGGACATCCAGACGCAGTTGGATAGTCAGCTCAATGAGCGGAACATTCTGTCTGACCAGATCGGTAGTTTATTCAAACAAGGGAAGGCTCAGGAGGCCAATAATTTGAAAGCCCAGGTGCAATCGATCAAGGAATCGGCAGATATTTTAGAGAAAAAACTGCAATCCATTCGGACTGAGCTGGATGGTTTTCTTGTGTCCCTTCCAAATATTCCACATTTCAGTGTTCCGGAAGGACGCACACCCGAGGATAATAAAGTACATCAGGAATGGAAAGGCGAATTTCCTAAACTGCCTTCTAACGCCGTTCCACACTGGGATCTGGCAGAAAAGTATAACCTGATTGACTTCAAATTGGGTGTATTGATCGCTGGTAGTGGATTTCCGCTTTTTAGGGGAAAGGGTGCCAGGTTGCAACGTTCATTGGTCAATTATTTTCTGGATCAGGCTCGTGATGCTGGCTATGAAGAAATACAGCCACCTCTTATGGTGAATGCTGAGACTGCTTATGGTACAGGCCAATTGCCTGACAAAGAGGGTCAGATGTATTATGTCGACAAAGATGATCTCTATCTGATCCCAACAGCGGAAGTACCTGTGACCAATATGTATCGTAACCAGATCATCGCCGAAGCGGATCTGCCAGTAAAGCTTACAGGGTACACACCTTGTTTCAGAAGAGAAGCTGGCTCATACGGTTCAGATGTAAAAGGACTAAACCGGGTGCATCAATTTGACAAAGTGGAGATCGTACATATCAGTCATCCGTCTGTTTCATATCAGGCATTGGAAGGTATGGTAGCTCATGTGTCTATGTTGATGGAGAGCCTTGAACTACCCTATCGTATTTTACATTTGTGCGGGGGAGATATGGGATTCACTTCTGCTTTGACCTATGATTTTGAAGTGTATGCGGCGGCCCAGGAAAAATGGCTTGAGGTGAGTTCCGTGTCGAACTTTGAAACCTTTCAGTCGAACCGGATGAAGATGCGTTACCGTGATGAAAAAGGCAAGACGCAATTGGTTCACACGCTGAACGGGAGTGCCCTTGCGCTGGCCAGGATTGTAGCAGCTATCCTTGAAAACAATCAGACTGAAGATGGGATACGGGTCCCGAAAGTGTTGGTTCCGTATACTGGATTTGATATGATCTGATAATTTTATTGGGTTAATGTTTCCGTAAGAATGAAACCTTGCAATCTATTTTAGCATTTACAGCATAACATAACCAAAGAAAACAAAAAAAACATGGGAATGAGTTTATCATATTGGATACTGGTGGGAGTTATCGCACTTGTTGGATTTCTTGTCCAAAACCAGTTAAAATCCAAGTTTCGTAAATATAGCCAGGTGGCATTATCCAATGGGATGACTGGTGCACAGGTTGCGCATGCTATGCTTCAGCATTATGGCATCCGGGATGTAAATATTGTGATGGGCGAAGGCCTGCTAACGGACCATTTTAATCCGGGGACCAAGACGGTCAGTCTGAGTCCGGATGTGTATAGTGGACGATCGGTTGCCGCCGCTTCCGTTGCCGCACATGAGTGCGGGCATGCTGTCCAGCATGATATTGGCTATGCCCCTTTAAAATTGCGTTCAGCAATTGTGCCGGTTGTTCGGATTGCATCAATTGCTCAGCAATGGGGCTTTCTCGCAGCCATATTGCTTGCCGGTAGTTTCCCGCAGTTATTGCTGATCGTCATCATTGCCATGGCGATTACTACCCTCTTTAGCCTAATCACGCTTCCGGTTGAGTTTGATGCCAGCCGAAGGGCTCTTGCATGGCTGGATGATACCGGTACTACAAGAGGTATGGAATATGATTATGCAAAGGATTCCCTGAAATGGGCAGCCATGACTTATCTGGTGGCAGCACTGGCATCTGTCGCTACGCTTGTATATTTTGTCCTTTCGTATCTTGGCAACCGGAATTAAAGATCAGCAAGGATCTAAGGAATTCCAAAACAAAAATTCATAACGAAACTGAATCTCATGGCAGAGACTGTTGATAGTATTTTGCAAGCAGGCGCGGAAGCAATGGACTTTGCACTTGATCATCTAAAACAAGAGTTGACCAAGGTGCGCACAGGTAAAGCATCCACGAGTCTTGTGCAAGGCTTACAGGTAGACTATTATGGGACCAATACGCCATTGGCGCAGGTTGCAAATATCGGCGTGGCAGATGCCCGCACGCTCACCATCCAGCCCTGGGAAAAATCGATGCTGGCAAAAATCGAGCAATCTATTTTTGCAGCAAATCTTGGTATTACACCCATGAATGATGGTGAGATCATCCGTATTTCGATACCACCTCTAACCGAAGAGCGGCGTAAGGACCTTGCCAAGCAGGCAAAGACTATGGGAGAAGAAGCAAAAGTTGCTCTACGCCATGCTCGTCATAAGGTCATTGACTTTATTAAAAAAGAAATCAAGGACGGTTTCCCTGAGGATATGGGGAAAAGGAAAGAAGCTGAGGTGGATAAACTTCTTCATACCCATTCAGAAGCCATTGACCAACTCATCTCTGCCAAAGAGAAGGACATCATGACGGTTTAGGGATTTTTGATTTTTGATTTTTGATTTCATTTACCAACCGTCCAAACTTTATCTAAGGCGATAAGAATCCCCATGAACGGTTCTGGGCTCATAAAATGTAAATTTCTTCCTGGTCGATAATCACTGGATTGTCCTGAATTTTCATCCACAGGTTTGATCCTAATGGTGTACCAGCTGCCTATTTCATCTAGCGGAATCCATTCTATATCGTCTGGCATCGTATTTCTGATAAATAAATTTCTGGTGTATCGCTTATTCTGTCTATTTTTTCGACGGGTCGTTGAATGGGCCTCTTTATTATTTCTCATACCTAAGATCAAAACATGAAAAACCTATTTTATTTGTGCTGCGTGATATGCTTTTTTATTGGTTGCAAACAAGCTGAAGTCAAAGAAGAGACTGCGCGCGAAGTGAATCAATACACGATTGAACAGTTTTACGCGAATACACGATTTTCAGGCGGTGTCTTCTCTCCGGATGAAAGTAAAATGATCGTGAATAGTGATGAATCCGGAATTTTCAACCTGTATGAAATCAATATTGCAGACGGCACTAAAAAACCGATCACACAATCCACAGATGAATCCTATTATGTGGTTGATTACATTCCCGGGACTGATCAGCTAATGTATAGTGCGGATAAAGGTGGCAACGAAATTGACCATTTATATCTGCTGGATGCTAATGGAACTGCTACAGACCTGACTCCGGGTAAAAAAGAAAAGGCGGGATTTTTCAAATGGTCTGAGGATAAAAAATCAATGTTCTATACATCGAATAAACGCGATGAAAAATACTTCGATGTTTACAAAATGGGTATTGCAGACTGGAAAGCATCGATGATGTATGAAAATAAGGACGGGCTTGATGTGACGGATATCTCTGCAGATGAAAATTTAATAGCCCTTTCGGAAACAGTGACAACGAGCGAAAACAAACTGTACATCTACAATCGTCAGACAGGTGAGCGGAAAAAGGTTTCACATGAGGCGCAAAAGGGATCCTATGCTTCATCCGGCTTCAGTAAGGATAACAAATTCCTCTTTTATATCACAGATGCAGGCAGGGAATTTGCATACCTGGCACAATATGATATGGCTACCGGAGAGCACCTGCCGATCCATGAGACGACCTGGGATGTGATGTATAGCTACCAGAGTGAAAATGAAAAGTACAGGGTGATCGGGATCAATGATGATGGTAAAAATGTCATCATTGTCAAAGACAATGTAACCCGTAAGGAAATTGATTTTCCGGAAATACCCGATGGTGACATTACAGGCGTGAATATTTCGGATAGTGAAAAATTGATCCGCCTTACTGTTGGAACTTCTAAAGCTCCTAATAATATTTATGTCTATACGATAGAAACGAAAGATCTCAAGAAGCTCACAGAAAGCCTAAATAAAGAGATTGCTCCAGATGACCTTGTCTCAGCGGAAGTCGTACGATTCAAGTCATTTGATGATGTCGAGATCCCTGCGATCTATTACAAGCCACAACAGGCTTCTGCTACTAATAAAGTGCCTGCACTTGTTTGGGTACATGGCGGACCCGGAGGTCAGAGCCGTACAGGATATTTTGCCTTGATCCAGTATCTCGTCAATCATGGGTATGCTGTTCTTGCAGTCAATAATCGTGGCAGTAGTGGTTATGGAAAGACATTTTATAAAATGGATGACCGCAATCATGGAGATAAAGACCTGAAAGATTGTATTGCCGGTAAAAACTGGTTAGCCTCACAGGATTATATTGATGGCGAAAAAATTGGGATTATCGGCGGCAGCTATGGTGGCTATATGACCATGGCCGCGATGACTTTCGCTCCTGAAGAATTTAATGTGGGGGTTAATATTTTTGGTGTGACCAATTGGTTGCGCACGCTACAATCCATTCCACCTTATTGGGAGTCATTCCGCAAAGCACTATATGACGAATTAGGAGATCCAACTACTGCTGACTCCGTAAGACTGCGCGCCATTTCCCCTGTCTTCCATGCAAGCAATGTGAAGAACCCCATCATGGTGTTGCAGGGTGCTAATGACCCACGCGTATTGCAGGTAGAGTCAGATGAAATAGTAGAGGCGGTCAAGAAAAATAATGTCCCGGTGGAATACATTGTCTTCCCGGATGAAGGACATGGTTTTGTAAAAAAAGAAAATGAGATCCGCGGGTATCGTGAGATCCTGAAATTCCTGGATGCATATTTGAAAAAACCGATACAGGGATAGTTTTAGATTTTGGATTTTTTGATTTTTGATTTTTGATTTTGTGAGCGCCGGAGGAGCCATCACGCTGGGGCATGTGATTTTGTGAGCGCCGGAGGAGACATCACGCTGAGGCGTGTGATTTTGTGAGCGCCAGAGGAGCCATCACGCTGGGGCGTGTGATTTTGTGAGCGCCGGAGGAGCCATCACGCTGGGGCGTGTGATTTTGGATTTTCGATTTTGGATTTCGATTTTCATAGAATCCTACTCGCCGGGGTTACGGAATAGATAATTGAAATTTATTTCCCTGGTGAAATCATATAAATGCCTTTGGAGTCAAAGCTGTAAAAAGCGTCTCCAAAGGCATTAATTT
>JBBREG010000139.1:0-9668 GCA_038203125.1 Chitinophagales bacterium | reverse complement strand
TTCGTATGTTTCAAAAAGTGAAGATGGTGGTCGGACCTTTGAGACCATTTTAGATTATGGGAAAAGCGTGCATCCCGATCATCATGCATTCTGGATTCATCCCGATGATCCGGATTATATCATTGATGGTAACGACGGAGGATTAAACATTTCACGTGATGGAGGACGTAACTGGTATTTCTGTGAAAATATTCCAGTAGGTCAGTTTTATCACCTGGGCATTGACAATGATTATCCGTATAACCTGTATGGTGGGATGCAGGACAATGGATCATGGGTGGGTCCTGCGTTCATTCTAAAATCGGGAGGTATTCGTAATGGTGACTGGAGAGAACTTTATTTTGGTGATGGATTTGATGTGATACCAAAATTATCTGATACCCGATATGGCTGGGCCATGAGCCAGGGTGGTAACCTTGCATATTATGACCGGGAAACCGGATTTAATCAGTTTGTCAAACCCGTACATCCTGAAGGGGTCAAATTGCGGTACAACTGGAATGCGGCGATTGCTTCCATCCCGAAGACAGATTGTGGTATTTATTATGGAAGCCAGTTTGTACACAAGAGTTTGGATTGTGGTCAGACCTGGACGATCATATCTCCTGATCTGACAACGAATGACACGACAAAACAAATGCAGCATACGTCGGGTGGTCTTACTACAGATGATACCAATGCAGAAAATCACACGACCATCATTTCCATCACACCGAGTACCGTGAATCCGGAGGTCGTATGGGTCGGGACAGATGATGGCAACGTTCAATTAACAAAGGATGGCGGCAAGACATGGAAAAATTTTGGTGACAAAATTGTGGGCTTGCCGGCTGGTGCCTGGATACCACAAATCGAGGTTTCAAAAAGAAATGCAGGTGAAGCCTTTGTGGTTGCGAATCATTACAGGAGAGGCGATTGGAATCCGTATGTCTTCCACACAACCGACTTTGGTGCAACATGGAAAAAAATCACAAATGACAAGGAGATTACTTCATATGTAATGACAATCGTGCAGGATTCCGTTGAATCCGATTTACTCTTCCTGGGAGCAGATGATGGATTGTATGTAAGTACAGATCGCGGTACACATTGGAGTCGCTTTCCTGCGAAAGTTTTTCCTCGTGTTGCTACCAGTGATTTAAAAATTCATCCGACGGATCATAGTCTGGCGATTGCCACGTTTGGAAGGGCGTTGTATGTGATGGATAACATATTGACCTTACGTCAGATGACAAAGTCAAAACAAACAATTGAAAAGTCTTTTGTAATCTTTTCTGCTCCGGATGCCATTCAATATGTTACGAGATCTGTTGATGGAATACGGTTTACGGCGGATGCGGCATTTCGTGGTCAAAACCGTTCGGGTGCGCCTAGATTTCCAGTGTATGTGAAGCCTAGTGAAAAGAAAGAAAAAGCTACTACAGAGGAGGAAGGAAAAGCAAATAAAGACAAAAAAGTTTCTTCAAAAGAACCAACTACGAAAAAGCCCACTAAAGAAGATATGGCTGAGTCAGTCGCCGATACATCTTCTTCAAAAAACATAGAAGCTGATTCTACGAAAAAAGGTGATCAAAAAGATAAAGAGCTGCTAAAAGTGTATGTTCTGAATTCGACTGGTGATACCATTCGGTACAAAACACAAAAACTCACGGAGGGTTGGAATAGCGTGATATGGGATTTGCGAGAAAAGGGAATTGTATATCCTTCCCGGTCTGAACGCGGAAAAGATGAAGATGATCCTGCAGGTCAGCAGGTTTTACCTGGTGCTTATAAGATCGTCGGATTGTATAATGGTCATAAAGATTCTGTCAATATCAATGTCAGATATGATCCCAGACTCAACCTGACTACAGCAGATATAGAAGCCAAACGTGAATGGGTCTCCAAATTATATGGGTCCATTACAAAGGTGCAGACAGGATTTCGGGTTTTGCAGGATGTACGAAAAGATCTTAAAATGATCGAGTCGATGATGGTCAATGCGCCGGATAGTATACAAACCAGGATCAAAGACAAACAGAAAGATGTTCTTAAGAAAGTAGCGGATTTGGAATCCAGAGTCATGGAGGCAGAAAACGTCAAAGGATATACAAATGCGCAGAATATTAATGAGCAGATTTCTAATGCACAAGCCTACCTTATGTCTTCACCAGGTAAGCCTGGAGCAAATGCTACGGATCAGATGCGCCTGACCGAGGCTGAAGTAGAAAAATTCACTGCGGAGATCAATAGGTTTATTGAGGAGGATTGGAGTGCGTTCAGATCATTTGTTGACAGTATGAGCTGGCCTGTGTTTAAAGTCCTCAAGAGGGTAGAGTAGTTCGCAAAGAAAAATCTCATCACACTAAAAAATCTCACGCAGAGACGTAAAGAACGCAGAGAAAATTAAACAAGAAAGGTCGCGCAAAGACGCAAAGTGCGCAAAGAAAACACGTTCTCACGATCTCTCGTTCTCACGTTCACGTTCTCACGTTCCCAATTAATTCTGGCACCCCAACGCTAGCTGACTTGGCAATGATCTCCAGATTTCTTCTTTGTCTTAGCTCATAATTAATTTGCGGATTCGGATCGATATAATAAATCCGTGCATCGTCAGGAGCATATGATACAAGACTTGCAGCAGGGTAAACCTGCATACTGCTCCCGATCACGAGCACGATAGCAGCCTCCAGCATTTCTTCGATCGCCCGCTCTAACATAGGGACCATTTCTCCGAACCAAACAATATGTGGTCTGAGTTGTGACTGCCGATCGCATAGATCTCCCAGCGATAGATCTTTTTTCCATTCATACACCAGGTCAGGATGCGTGATGCTTCTCACTTTAAGTAATTCACCATGCAGATGGATCACATTCGTACTGCCTGCCCGCTCATGCAAGTCATCTACATTCTGTGTGATAATGACGACATCATCTGTTGATTCTAATTCAGCCAGTGCCAGGTGTGCTGCATTCGGAGTCACTTCAAGCAATTGTTTTCTCCGGTCATTATAAAACTGCAATACGACCTCAGGCTGTCGATGCCAGGCTTCTGGTGTAGCAACATCCTCAACCCGATGTCCTTCCCAAAGACCACCTGCATCTCGAAATGTTTTAATCCCACTTTCCGCACTAATGCCCGCACCGGTGAGCACCACTATTTTATTCCTCATCTCTCTCCGGATCTTCTTCTTCAGATTCATCAATTTCCGGATCAGCATTGCGCAACTCTTCAAATGCATCGCCAAGGAAATCAATTATATCACTGGCGATCAAAGCTTCGTACCCTTCATTCGCTGCCGCAATGTCACCTGCACTCGCATGCAGATATACACCCAGCAATGCAGCATAGTCGGCTGAATATCCCTGGCTCAATAATCCAAGAAGTATACCTGTCAGCACATCACCACTACCACCTGTTGCCATGCCCGGATTGCCATGCGTATTGAAAAATGAAACTCCATTGGATTGACAAATAATGGTAAAGCCACCTTTCAATACTATATTGATTTTACGTGCCTGTGCCTCTTTACATGCAGTTCGATAGCGTTCATAGTGATCCTCCTGTTCTCCAAACAACCGGTCAAATTCGCCAGGATGAGGTGTAATGATGGTTCCTGGTGGAATGCTGTCGAGCGCATTGTTCATGGCGATGATATTCAATGCATCTGCGTCTAATACTAAGGCTGTTTTGGGTTGATTTTTAATTAATTGCAAAACAGCCTTTTGCGTCTCCGGATGAGTGCCCAAGCCAGGTCCGATCGCAATAGCCGATATTTTATCAGGAATTTCGCAACCCGTAAAATGTGAATCATTTTTATCCATCTGCACCATCACCTCAGGAACAGAGGTCTGGAGGATGATATACAATCGTTCAGGAATATGAGCAGTCAGCAAGCCAATGCCTGATCGCATGCCAGCCAGTGCCGACAACATGCAGGCGCCCGCTTTTCCAACACTACCCGCGACCAATAACCCATGGCCATAATCACCTTTATGACTATGCCTGCTACGTTCGATCAGGAAGGGTAGGAGATAATAGTAGTCAAGTTCAAAACTCCGGATATCATTTTCCAGGAGAAAAGTATCGGACAACCCGATATCACAGACAAGCACTTCACTGAAGTAGGGCTCACTTTCTGGCATCATAAAGGATAATCGCTGACACTGAAAAGTCAATACCAAATCCGCATAGACCACTTCACCATCAGGTGCTTTATCCACGTACATTCCGGAGGGCATGTCGATAGCTATGCTCAGATTACTTTGCTCATTAAGCCAGGTAGCAATTTTATGCCAGATGCCAGCCAAGGGCCGGGTCAACCCAGTTCCAAACATCGCGTCAATGATGGTTCCTGATGGACTCAGTTCCACTGCATCCGGATTCCAGGTTTCATGGATGTCGAGGTGCTCGGATTCAATTTCCATGAGACGTTCATAATTGATCTTCCATTCACGGGAATGTTCGCCTTCGAGATTAACATACACGTCAACGAGAAAATCAAGTTCCACCAATAATCGGGCAATCGCAAGGCCATCAGCACCATTATTTCCATTGCCACAGATGATGAATACCTCCTGGTCCTCATCTCCCAGCAGGATGTCCAGTTTTTGAACGACAGACAAGGCCGCCTGTTCCATCAGATCGATCGGTTTGATCCCTTTGCGGATGGTATAGGCATCCCACGCCCTAATCTGCTCTTCATTTAGTATGATCATGGAGTGAAAATAGGGTAAATGGAACTAGGAGCCTGTTGAAAGAAGGTATCTCACACAAACCATCTTTTTAGTTAAAGTCTGTACCTTCCAAAATATTTAACCCAAAAAGGAGGGATATTTTAATTTTTTGTTATCTTTCGATACGATTCATCCCTCGTGAATTTTGCAGAACTCCCGATTCCTGCCAACTAGCCCAACGCCCGTTTTTGGAAAAGAAATAATTAGTACAGTTTTTGCTGTATAATTATATTGTGGTAACCCTTACATTAAAATAATGCATATGGCTATAAAACAATGAGTTAGATACTAGAATTATAATCCATATATATCAAACCTGAGAATTTGACATGAAACTGAACATATCTATAGCAGGAGTATTCATTTACTTCCTGTCGATCCACTTTATAGCTGCCCAGGACATTCATTTGTCACAATATCATTTCGATCGCCTTCAGATCAACCCTGCCCTGACCGGCATTTTTAATGGCAACAAGCAGGTTGTCGTCCTTCACCGGCAGCAGTATTTCTCTGTTCCCGTAGATTATCTGACCTTTTCTGGCAGCTACGACATGAAATTTCTGAAGACCCAAAATCAACCCGGGTTTTTCTCGGCAGGAATACTTTTTAACTACGATAAAGCTGGTGACAGTGAACTTGCTCTGGGAGGACTCAATCTTAACGGCTCATATACCCGTGCTATTACAAGAAGTTTCTTTGTAGGAGCCGGAGCTTACCTGGGAGTAGGACACAGAAGCTTTAATAATGGTAGCAACCTCAGATGGGATGAACAATGGACAGGTACTGTCTATGATCCAACATTGCCCTCCAATGAGAATTTTTCAAGTACAAACTTCGTATTCCTGGATGTAGGTGCTGGATTAAACCTTCGCCTGCAAGGGAAGGACCGCACGAAAATCGATATCGGCCTTGGTACTTTCCACCTTAACAAGCCTGGATTTGCATTTTATGATAATGATAATGTCAAGCTCCCTATCCGCATGGCCATTTATGGAACAGGTGTTCTGAAGTTGGCCAGCCGACTGGACTTGTATGCAAATGGATTATTGCAGCAACAGGGACCTTATGAAGAAACAGTACTGGGCGGTGGTCTGATCATCCATATCAGCAACCGAAAAGCCCGAGAAGTAGAACTTCATCTCGGCGTGGCGACACGTCTCGACGATGCCATCATTCCGATGATCGCATTAGGTTATGATGGATGGAAGGCCGGATTCAGCTATGATGTTAATACCAGCAATTTCCAGGCTGCTACCGACAAAAAAGGTGGTCCTGAAATTTTTCTGACATATACGTGGAAGAAGCTGTGGCCTCTCGAACAAACAAGAGTTTGCTCCATATTCTGATCCTCTAATAAGATAACTGCAAATCATGATGCGCCATATACTATTAACAGCTTTTATCTCCTTCTTTCTAATCCAGACTGCTGACAGCCAGACGCTGAATGCATATGTCAAAGGAGCGGAAGAAGCCATGGCCAAGAAAGACTATTTCTCGGCTTACAATTTCCTGAGAACGGCTCACGAGATAGAGCCCAACAATGTAGAAATTACCTACAAGCTTGCGGAAGCAGCTCGTCATTATTCAGCCTTCACGATGGCTGAAAAGTATTACCAGGAAGTAGCCACCAGTAACAAGGCTAATGATTTTCCGGCCACTGATTATTGGCTGGCCCATGCCAAGCATCGGCTCGGAAAATATCAGGAGGCTCTAAATCTGTATACAATTTATGTATCCGAACATAGTGATGAAGACGCAGAACTAACGGCCATGGCCATGAAGCACATTGAAAGTGCCAAATGGGCTATTGAGGCTTTGGCAATGGCGGATACCACACTCGAATTGGTGCACCTGGGAGGTGAGGTCAATACTACCTTCTCTGAATTCAGTGCGATCCAGACTGAAAATTTACTTTACTACACATCCTTACGTTTTCTCTCACAAGATCAGGAAACCATCCCTGGCAAGCCTTACTCCAAAGTACTGATCAGTGAAGACAACAAAACCGGTGTACCCGATAGTATCCTAAACGATGGTACATTCCATACCGCCAACACATCGTTTAATGCCGCGAAAGATCGTGTGTATTACACGATATGCGATTACATCAATGCTTCGGAGATCCGCTGCGATCTCTACTACCGTGACATAGTAGAAGGCGTCTACGGCATAGCACAAAAATTACCTGAGCCGATCAACATGGCTGGTTTTACAAATACACAACCTCATGTAGGGTATGATCCAAAGACAGCACGGGAAGTGTTATACTTTGTATCTGATCGTCCTGGTGGTGCAGGTAAAAATGATATCTGGTTTAGCCAGATCGTTGACAAAGATAATTTTACAGCTCCAGAAAATGCGGTTGCGATTAATACACCTTTCACAGATGTTTCTCCCTTCTATCATCGTTCCTCCAATACGCTGTACTATAGCACAGAAGGTAATATCGGCTTCGGTGGATTGGATGTGTTCCATGTAGAAAATATTGATGGTGTTTGGAATACTCCGGTTAATCTCGGTTCTCCAACTAACAGCAGTCTGGATGATGCATTCTACAGTTTGACTGAGGATGAAAAGGAAGGTTATTTTTCATCTAACCGTTTAGGATCCTTGTATCTGTCTCCGGAAGATGAGGCATGTTGTTATGACATTTATTATTTTTCAAAAGAACCTATCGAAATTTCTCTGAAAGTACTCACGTTTAATAAGCATACCGGCGAACCGTTAAACAATGTCACAGTGTATGTGACGGAAGCAGAGATAAATACAGAAACATACTCGACCGGCGATACCAATGTTGTTTTTGTACCGATTAATCGGAATACAACTTATGAAGTGCTGGGAGAGAAATTAGAATTTGATCCTGATTCTGCATCTTTTTCAACCGTTGGTATTAAAGAATCTGTTGAAATTGAAAAGCGACTTTATCTGGCCCCATCCAAACGAATTCTCTTAGTGCGTACTTTTGAAAAACGCACACGTGAAAAGTTGGAAGGTGTACGAGTGGAAGTAGGAGCTGTAGCAGGCGGTACACCCCAGGTGAAGCAGGAGACTTTTGCTACACAATATCTTTTTGAAATAGATCCGAATACGGACATGAAGGCTACCGGAACCAAAAAAGGTTATCTGCCGGAAAGTAAATTATTCAATTCATCACAGGATCCGGGGTCTGATACCCTTATTGTGGATCTGTACCTCGAAATTGGTAACCTCGAAGACTTCCTCCCGCTTGCCATCTATTTTGATAATGACCAGCCGGGTAGAAATAGTAAATCTGATAAAGCTATCGTAAGATATCTTCAGACGTATGAGCCTTATATGGCACGTAAGAATGAATTCATTCAAAAATATAGCGCAGGTACACCTGCTGGTGAGCGTCAGGTTGCTGCGGATGCTATTCGTAATTTCTTTGAAGTGGATCTTACTACCGGACGACGTGAATATGAATCATTCATGCACATCCTCGAACAGTATCTGAAAGAAGGATTGGACTTCACCATTTACCTGAAGGGTTACACGAGTCCGTTGGCATCCGCAGAATATAATCTCGCCTTAGGTAATCGACGGATCTCAAGTATCCAGAATGAATTCAGATCCTTCCGAAATGGAATCTTATATGATTATATGGAGACAGGAGAGTTGGTCGTAACCCAAAAATCTTTTGGTGAAGAGACCGCTTCCCCTACCATTAGTGACGACAGAAAAAATGCACGCAAATCGATCTTCAGTCCTGAAGCATCCCGAGAACGCCGTGTAGAAATTATTGAAATTCAGAAATAAGCGACATGAACACATATATGCCAAAAATCATGTTATCCGGAAAATCGTTGTTCAAAGGAGCATTCCTCCTTTGTAGCTTACTTTTCCTTTCACAGCAGGATGTCCAGGCCAGTCACATCGTAGGGGGTGACCTGACATACAGATGCTTGGGTAATAATATGTATGAGATCCGTCTGACAGTCCGCCGGGATTGTTTTTTCGGCGATACATTAGCGTACTTTGACGATCCTGCATCAGTCGGTTTCTATGACGGCGTTACAGGTAGTTTCCTGACGTTTCTGGGCACCGCCGGCCTCCTCATTCCACTGAATAATAATGATACACTCAATGAAATCCTTGTTAGTGATTGTAGTGTGGTAAGTGGGGATGTGTGCGTGCATACGACAACCTATATATCTACCATCTTTCTTCCGTTCAGAGCAACAGGCTATACCATGGCCTATCAGCGATGTTGCCGGAATATTTCTCTGACCAATGTGCTTGATCCTACAGATACAGGTATGACTCTGGTGGCAGAATTAAGCTCACTGGCACAACAGGAATGCAATAGCTCACCTCAGTTTGGTGAATATGCTCCGATCTATACGTGCGTCAACAAACCGATCAACTACGATCATTCTGCAGATGACCTGGAAGGGGATTCATTGGTATATTCCTTATGTACACCTTATAGCGGCGCCACAGAGACATCACCAAGACCACAACCTCCTGTGTTACCACTCAATCAACCCATTACATACAGAGCTCCTTATAATCTTAATAATCTTATGGGTGGTGTTCCATTAGCGATTGATCCTGTAACTGGTATCATCACGGGAACACCAAACACGATCGGACAATTTGTTGTAGGCCTTTGTGTAACAGCATATAAAAATGGCGTCATCACAGGCACGACACGTCGTGACTTTCAATATAATGTACGGATGTGTCGTGATGTTCCGGTGGCACAATTTTCAGCTCCCGCACTCGACTGCGATGATCTCACCGTAACTTTTGATAACCAGTCATTACTGGCAGATGATTTTGTATGGTTCTTTGATTATCCAAATACAACCCTTACATCAACGGCATTCGAACCCACCTTTACATATGCTCAGGAAGGGTTTTATAATGTTGCTTTGATTGCAAGTGATAGTCTGGGCTTTTGCTATGATACATTGATTCAGCAGATC
>JBBREG010000138.1:0-9671 GCA_038203125.1 Chitinophagales bacterium | reverse complement strand
TGGGACGGTAACCGATTTTGACGGTCAATACACCCTGAAAACTGAAGCAGCCGGACCCTATACACTTCAAATTTCCTATACCGGGTATGAAACGATTACCGAGGTGGTATCTGACGCTAATGCGTTTATCCGTTCCAAACTACCAGAAGCCAGCATCCTGATAGAAACCGTAGAAGTAACCGGCAGCCGGATACTTGACAAACAAAAGGAATCGCCATTGACAGTAGAATCACTTGACTTGCTTGCCATCCGGCAGACACCCAGCTCCAATTTTTATGATGGTCTTGGCGCCATGAAAGATGTGGATCTCACCGCTGCCAGTCTCGGATTTAAAATTGTCAATACACGGGGATTTAATAGTACAAGTCCTGTTCGTTCCCTCCAGATCATTGATGGTGTGGATAACCAGGCTCCCGGCTTAAATTTTTCCCTTGGAAATTTTCTGGGTGCCAGCGAACTCGATGTACTCAAAGTGGATATCGTCGTTGGTGCCAGTGGTGCATATTACGGGCCAAATGCATTTAATGGCGTCATCAGCATGGAGACTAAAAACCCTTTTATCCATAAAGGATTATCCGGAATGGTACGGTTAGGTGAGCGAAATCTTTTTGAAGGTTCCATTCGATATGCGGATGCGTTGCGTAATAAAAATGGTGATGATGTATTTGCGTATAAGCTGAATTTTTTCGCATTGCGTGCTGATGACTGGGAAGCGGAGAATTATGATCCCATTACTGATAGTAGGGTGCCCGCAAATAATCCTGGCAGATACGATGCTGTGAATATTTATGGTGATGAATATTACGCATTTTCAGATGTGACAACATCGAGTGCTCATTTGGTTTCAGATCCGGGTATTGGAAACTTTTACAGAACGGGCTATCGTGAAATAGACCTTGTGGATTATAATACCCGGAATTATAAAGCAAATGCTGCCTTTCATTTCCGCACGAATGCATCTGCAGGCGTTGAATCTCCGGAGTTAATTCTTTCTTCCAGCTTTGGTTCTGGTACAACTGTTTACCAGGGTGATAACCGCTTTAGCTTACGAGACATTTTATTTTTCCAAAATCGTCTTGAATTCAGAAAACGGGATCAATATTTTCTCAGAGCCTATGCAACACATGAAGATGCAGGTAATTCCTATGATCCATATTTCACCGCCTTGCGTTTGCAGGAACTGAGCAAGACGGATGTGGATTGGGCTACAGATTATCGTCGCTTTTGGAAGGGCATTGCAAATTATCCAAGAGAAATGCGGGAGCTTGGTTATCCAAGTCCAGTGTTTGATCCGAATACAGGGGCTATCAGTTTTGATGTAGCAGGTGCGGAACAATGGCTTGTCAATTTCAGGGACAGCCTCACGATTTGGCACTCTATTGCAGAAGCTTATGCCAATTCTAAAAATATACATATTGAGGAAGGAATTACAAATTTCCTGGCTCCGGGGACGCCTGAATTTGAAGCAGCCTTTAATGATATCACGGGAAGGTTAAATAATGAAGATGGCGGCACCAAGTTTTACGACAAATCTGCCCTCTATCATCTTCACGGTGAATACATATTTACACCACGTTTTATTTCAGAGATACGTGTGGGTGCGAATTACAGATTGTATACCCCCAATTCGAAAGGAACCATTTTTAATGATAGTGTCACATCTATTAAAAATAGTGAAATGGGATTTTATGCCGGCCTGCAGCAAAAATTTATTCAGAACAGATTAATTGCATCTACAACGATGCGATTGGATAAAAATGAAAATCTCAATTGGATCACTACGCCTGCAGCCAGCCTGGTGTATAAACCCGGAAATAATACATACCTGCGTGTATCCTTCTCAAGCGCATTACGGAATCCAACTCTATCTGATCAATATCTGAACCTGAATGTCGGACCTGCAACACTTGCCGGACAAATCAATGGTGTCGATAGCCTATTGACGATTGATTCATTCCTGGACTGGCTTACAACACGTAATTCAAATGACCTACAATACTTCAGTATTGATGCCATCCGGCCTGAAAAAGTAAAGACCCTTGAAGCGGGTGTCCGCACGACCCTTTTCAAATCTCTCTTTGTGGATCTGGGGTATTATACCAATACCTACAAAGATTTTCTGGGATATCAGTTAGGCATTAAATCTGTCATTGATTTTAATGATCCGCTTGCCTTTCCGGAAGAAACGGTCGTATACAGGTATGCAGCTAATTCCTCGACAAAGGTTAAAACACAGGGTTTCAGTATCGGTCTTGCTTATTATCTCAACCGAAAATTTACCGCCACTGGTAACTATAGTTTTAATGAGCTTACGAAAGCAGATGCAGATGATCCGATTATTCCTGCGTATAATACACCCGAAAACAAGTTTAACCTCGGGTTTAGCGGGCGTGATATTAATTTACTGGATCTCGATGTCTTTCGTAAATTTGGGTTTAGCATCAACTATAAATGGGTAGAAGGTTTCGTATTTGAAGGTTCTCCCCAGTTTACAGGCATTGTACCTTCCTATGATCTATTGGATGCCCAGGTAAGTGTCGAACTGGAAAGTATAAATACCACGATCAAAGTCGGAGCCTCTAATATTCTCAATAACAAACATTTTGAAACGTACGGGGGACCCTATATTGGTCGTCTGGCTTATATTAACCTGCTGTATGAGTTCAAAAAAGAATAAATAATCACATTCACTAACAAATTAAACAATGATCATGATGAGATTTTTCTACGCGACACTCTTTCTCCTTTTTTCGTTGTCTGTTTCAGCCCAGGAAAACATTTATCTCGATGAAGTTTTCACAGATGTCTCAGTAACGACTAATCAGGTATATGGTGTCAATGCCACCATCCTGGCATTTCCTATTGTAGGACAGGCAATTCCACAACCTCTGGTATTTGATCTTTACCAGGCTACTGAAAATGATGCTGCCTTACGGCCATTACTTATCTATTTCCACACTGGTAACTTCCTGCCTTTCCCGCAAAATGGGGGGGTAAATGGTACTATCCGTGACAGTACAGTTGTCACCATGGCTAAGAAACTTGCAAGGTCTGGATATGTAGTAGCCAGTGCTGATTACCGATTGGGTTGGAATCCGGTAGCACCTTCCAAAGATGAGCGCGTCCTGACTTTAATAAATGCCGCTTACAGGGGTGTTCAGGATGCCAATACAGCGATCCGCTTTTTTAAGAAAAGCGTAGTTGAAAATGGAAATCCATATCGCATTGATACCAGCCGGATTGTATTATTCGGTGATGGAACCGGTGGATACATTTCACTGAATACAAGCGCACTTGACAGTTACATCAAAATTCCAACTGCATCAAACGGTAAATTCCTGTTGTCAGACGGAATGGGCAATTTCTTCCCGATGATCCTTGAAAGTGTGAATGGTGATATTGAAGGTAAAACCGTTGGTGTGATTCCGCCAACAGGAATTCCGTTCCTGCCATTTCCGATTGGTGACACCCTTAACTACCCTAATCATGTCGCTTATAGTTCTAATTTCGCAGCGTCCGTTAACCTGGGTGGCGCTATAGGTGATACGTCATGGATTGATCCAGGACAACCTCCTGTGATCTCTGTTCATGTACCTTATGATCCTTTTGCTCCTTATGTTGAAGGATTGGTTGTGGTACCGGTTAACCCACCTTTGGAAGTTGTTGAAGTACAGGGTTCTTACCTCGTTTCTTATTTATCCAATCTGTACGGCAATAACAATGTCCTTTCGCCACCATACAATGTTACCTCAGAGCAATTTGAAGTAACAGCTGTAGCAAATTCTCGGAATGACGGACTCGAAGGATTATTTCCAATCTATGGCACTGGTGGTCCATTTGACAGCGCACCATGGAACTTCTGGGATCCGGCAACTAACGTAAATAGTGCCGCTGGTCTACTTCAAAATCCAGATATGTCCAGAGCCAAGGCAGAGTTATATATGGATAGCATTATCGCTTATGTACTGCCACGTCTGTATACCGCATTGGATTTAGCTACTCTTGTCAATACAGAAGATCTGCTTGATCAGTCCAATGTACAAATGGTGACGTATCCAAACCCTGCTACAGATGAAGTGCTTATCGCAACTCATAAAGATTTTACCATGAGAAGCATCAGTGTATTTGATATCAAAGGCACGTTGGTCGATTCCCGTACTGGCATCAATCATAACTATTTCCAGTTACCTGTCCATCACCTGACCTCCGGACAATATATCATCCAGGTTCAGTTTGACCAGGGTGTTGCTGCTAAACAAATTATTGTGAAATAATAAATCCGGTCTGTCGGACGTATTACTTGTCGACAAAAGCCTGTATTCAGTAAAGAGTGCAGGCTTTTGTATTTCATTTGGGTCTCCCGCACACTATATTTGACGTCACGATGCAGTTTTTATATCCCGCCTTCCTATGGGCATTGACAGCACTTTCGATTCCGGTCATACTCCATCTCTTTTATTTTAGGCGATATAAAAAGGTCTATTTCAGTAACTTACGATTCTTACGTGAAGTAAAAGAAGAGACTTCCGCCCGCAATCGCCTTCGGAATATCCTGATCCTGATCTCCCGTCTGCTTGCCATGGCATTTATCATATTTGCCTTTGCCCAGCCATTTATACCATCCAAAGATTCAGATAAAGCCGGGTTACGGAATGTTAGCATGTTTGTAGACAATTCCTTCTCCATGCAATCTTTCGGGCAGGACCTGTCCCTGTTTGACAAAGGCAGGCAAAAAGCCCGTGAGATTATTCTTGGATATGGCCAGGAGGATCGATTCCAGATCCTGGGTCATGACCTATCGCCCGCACAAAACCTTTGGATCGACCGGGAAGAAGCATTATTGCGATTGGAAGAAATGGATTATACGCCCGCAGTTGTGCCATTGTCCGTCATTGCCGGTCGTCAAAAACAAGGTTTTTCACGTGGTGAGGGTATCCCTGTCTCATGGATCATTTCAGATTTTCAAAAATCTATCACAGACATTGAAACATATGATTCCACCTATGTAACGAATTTATTAAGCCTGAAGAGCGTCCAGGAAAAAAATGTCGCAATTGACAGTGCATGGTTTGACAGTCCTATTCAAATGCTGAATCAAAATTCAGTTTTACTTTTTTCCATCCATAACTATACACCGGATGATGCTGACAATATCCGTGTTACGATCAGTCTGAATGGACAGGAACGACCTGAAGGAACTGTGGACATAAGCGGTGGACAAATCAGGATTGATACCTCTAATATCACCGTTTTGAAGTCAGGATGGCATGAAGTCATGATCCGCATCAGCGATTTTCCGGTCACGTTTGATGATTCATATTATATGTCATTTTATGTTCGGCAAAACCTGAAGATCCTTACGATCCACAATGGTGCACCTTCTGCTTCGATCAGTGCTGTTTTTTCAAACCCGCAGGAGTTTATTTACGACCAGACACTGGTCAACCAGGTGGAATACGCAGGTATTACCGAATATGATCTCATCATCCTGGAAGAATTGCCATCCATTACGACAGGTCTTTCCTCTGTGTTGGTAAACTATGTAAAAGAAGGGGGTAAAGTTTTATTCTTTCCCTCTGCTACTGGTTCTCTGGATCAATACAATGCGCTGATGCGAGCGATGGGTGCAAAAGAACTTTTAGCCTATTCTGCTGCAGAACGTCAGGGCGGAAGGATTAATACCGATGCATTTGTTTACAATGATGTTTTCAACCGGGTGCGTCCGAATATGCGTTTGCCGCTCGTGAAAGGATCTTATCCACAGGCAGGTTCAGGATCTCGCGGACAATCGCTGCTCTCTTTCAGGGATGGTGGTGACTTAATCTCATTTTATGTAAATGGAAAAGGCGCATTTGCTGTCGTAACAGCACCGCTGGATCAGAGAGTTAGTGACCTTTCCTTACAGCCAGAAGTTTTTGTCCCATTACTTTATAAAATGGCCATATTCACTTCCGATGCGCAACGTCTCTCGTATACCATTGGTCGTGATCAACTTGTGGGTCTTGAAAGATCCGGTTTGATGGCGGATAAGGATGTGAGCATTTCAGGTCCGTCACAATTTATTCCGGGCATGACGCCTATGGGTACACGAATGTTACTGGATGTACAGGGACAGATACAGGAATCAGGATTTTACCAGGTTCGACAGGAGAATGAGCTCATTGCTTCGCTTGCTTTCAATTACGATCGTAAGGAATCTGACCTAAGCATAACAGACGTGGATGCACTTCCCTCCGGCAGCCAGCTGACCGTATACCAGGATGAAGACGATAGAGACTTTACGCAACTGATCCGGGATACGCAACAGGGTAAATTGTTATGGAAATGGTGTATTGTATTTGCCCTGTTTTTTATCGCATGTGAGATTGCCCTCATCCGGCTTTGGAAAAATGCCTGATTGCGGCCCCTATTTGTTTTATTTTAGCCGCCAGTAGATGCCGCGCCGAAACGACAGATCGACTGAAGTATGAACGTACTGATAAAAAAAGCCATCATTCATCAGCCTGGTGAAGCTGAGACCAGCCGGAAAGATATCCTGATTGAAAATGGCCGTATTACCCAGATCGCACGGTCAATTACAGCTGTCAAGACTAAAATCATCGAGTCGGCTGATCTCCATGTGTCTCCGGGATGGGTTGATATAGGTGCTCAACCCGGCCAGCCAGGTTATGAATACCGGGAAACGTTTGCTTCCCTGGCCAAATCAGCCCGAGCTGGTGGATATACGCGTCTTGCGACTTTCCCACGCAATCAGCCCCCCATCCAGAGCCGTATTGAAATCGAATACATCCTGCAGGCCAATGAGCGCCTTCCGATCCATATCTATCCTGTAGGAGCTATCTCACAGGATCTGGCAGGCAAAGACATGACCGAAATGCTCGATATGATTCATTCAGGAGCCAGGGCTTTTACGGATGGACGAAAGAATCAGGTGGAAACAGGATTACTCACCCGGGCTCTTGAATATGTTCTGCCATTTAATGCTGTCATCATTGATTTCCCTTTAGACAGAAGTTTCACCACAGAAGGTCAGATCCATGAAGGCAGGATCAGCGCCATGCTTGGTCTTACAGGCATTCCTTCCGTCGCCGAAGAGATCATTGTTCAGCGAGATATTCAGTTGACGGCGTATACCCGATCCAGGCTACACCTGCACGCTATTTCTTCTGCTTCTTCCATACCACACTTGCAGAAAGCCATCGCCGATGATCTGAGAATTACAGCAGATGTGCCTGCCATGCACCTGTTCTTTGAAGACAAAGATGTTGGTGATTTTGACAGTTATAAAAAAGTATTGCCTCCGTATCGCAGTCAAAAGGACAGGAAAGCGTTAATGAAGGCTGTTCGTGATGGTATCATCCGTCATATATCTTCCATTCACACACCGCTGGAAGTGGAAACAAAAGAATGCGAGTTTACGTATGCTTCTTTTGGCTCTATCGGGCTGGAGACATCCTTCGCTGCGGCACACAGTGTTTTAAAAGACTATATGCCCTTGCAGGATATCATAGACAGATTCAGTACCGGCCCGAAAGAAATATTAGGCTTAGAAGCAGAAGCAATTAAAAAAGGTGAATTAGCGGACCTGACATTGTTTGATCCTTCTGTGGAATGGACGTATGAAGGATCAGCGCATTCCCTCTCCAAAAATGATGCTTTCCCTGGGACACAATTTTCCGGAAAGGTGATCGGGACGTACGCCAAAGGACAACTGATGATTAATTAATATATTTGGTCGTAATCATCTCATTCTCCTAAATCAAAACGAATCATGTCTACAACACTTAAATGGGGCCTTATTACAGGTATGGTCTATATAGCACAATCATTAGTATCCAATCTACTCGGTATCCAACAAAAAGGGATGGGTTCAGGAATTGGTATTGTTATGTTAATCGCCGTTGTGCTTATTACCTTTTATACAATTTATCTCGGTGTCAAAGAACAGCGTGATGAAAATCAGAATGGATACATCACCACCGCAGAAGGATTTAAACTCGGTCTTAAAATTGCCTTTATCGCAGGTTTGATGGCAGGTGTGTTTACATTGTTGTATATGACGGTCATTGATCCCGACATGACAGACAAGATGATGGAAACAGCTGAAGAACAATGGGATGAACAGGGACTGGATGAAGATCAGCGTGCCATGGCGAGGAAATTTGGTGGCATGTTTATGAATCCGTTTTTACTTGCTGCTTTTTCGGTTGTCTGGTTTACATTGTGGGGTATGGTGAAAGGTGTCATTGCTGGTTCCATGCTTAAGAAAGATCCGCCACCTACAGCGCCGTTGACGTAATCACATGGTGCAACAACAACCAGAGCTCTCTCTCGTAATTCCTGTCTATGACGAAAGTGAATCCTTACCTGAACTGATCAGCTGGATTAACCGCGTCGTCACTACGCATGCGATTGGACGTACAGAAATTATCCTGGTAGATGATGGCAGTAATGATAGTTCCTGGAAAGTCATCCAGGAACTCAAGCAAAATAATCCTTCGATCAAAGGCATTCGTTTCCGTCGCAATTATGGAAAGTCTGCTGCTCTGCAAAAAGGATTTGAAGTAGCCAGGGGTGACGTTGTCATTACGATGGATGCAGATCTTCAGGATTCCCCGGAAGAAATTCCGGAACTCATGCGCATGATCCGGCAGGATGATTTTGATCTCGTCAGTGGCTGGAAAAAAAACCGGAAAGATCCCATCGGTAAACGATGGCCTTCCAAATTTTTCAATGCAGTAACGCGCCGTGTCAGTGGCATTCAGCTTCACGATTTTAATTGTGGCCTGAAAGCTTATAAAAATGATGTGGTGAAAAACATCGAGGTATATGGTGAGATGCATCGGTATATCCCAGTGATCGCGAAATGGGCAGGCTACAAAAAAATTGGTGAAAAAGTTGTTCAGCACCAGGCCCGTAAATTTGGTTACAGCAAATACGGCTGGGGGCGAATGGTGACCGGATTTCTTGATATCATGTCGATCAGCTTTGTTGGAAAATTTGGAAAACGGCCAATGCATTTTTTTGGCACGCTGGGCATTCTATTCTTCCTCGCTGGTTTTGGTATCCTCGCATATCTCAGTATTCTAAAATATGCTAAAGACATCGTACGTATCAGTGAACGTCCTGTCTTCTTTTTTGGAATTCTTGTGCTCATCATTGGAGCACAACTCTTCCTCACCGGTTTCCTGGCAGAACTTGTCAGTCGTGTGGCACCACATCGGAATAAGTATCGGATAGCCGAGACGATTGATGTTGATGTCAAAGATCTTGAAGATTAATCGTGAAGCGTGAGACTCCTACCCTCGTTTACATCGTCTGCGACTGGTAAACGGTCCCTGCGTTCTCCACTCGCTTGTTTCTGCGAAACATCGCTGTTTCGAAACGCCGGGCAATTTTAAAAAAAATTAGATGCTCATCTTTTTCCAATTTACCCGGCGTTTTTCTTCCCGTATTCCGAATGAACAGGTGATGAAAACGGAGGGACCGTTTTTTTGGGTAGCATAAAAAATCGAGGGCAAGATTTTCGTGAATCGTGAACCGTAATCGGCATACCGTTCACCGTCCACCGATCACCGTTTACCGTCCACCGATCACCGAAGTGCCTGACCCTATCAATAACTAATCCCCAATTTCCTGAATATAAAATGCATCAGCCATGCAGGTCCGAT
>JBBREG010000137.1:0-9685 GCA_038203125.1 Chitinophagales bacterium | reverse complement strand
GTATACCGCATTACTTGGCGGAGATATCATGGTTGAAACGTTTGATGGCTCCGTGAAAGTAAAAGTGCCTCCGGAAACCACCAACGGGACTAAAATCAAATTAAAAGGCAAAGGATTTCCTGTTTACAGGAAAGAAGGCGTATCCGGTGATCTGTATGTCACGTATCGCATTCGATTACCCAAACATCTCACACCACGTGAAAAGGAATTGTTGACTGAACTTTCAAATCTTAGAAAAGATGGACAATAAACAATGGATACGCTTGGAGGTGATCTGCACGAGTTACCACATTGAGCCATCCTTCCTTGATTCACTTTATGAATATGGTTTGCTGGAAATCTTCGAAGAAGAGGATGACCGATTTGTAGATCCTGTTCATTTGTCAGATCTGGAGCGAATGATCCGTCTGCATTATGACCTGGGCGTCAATATGGAAGGTCTGGATACGATCCGGCATCTGCTCGAACGAATTGAAACACTTCAACAGGAACTATTGGAATTAAGAAATATAGTGCGGTAATGAAACCGAATTCAGAATCACGAAGTCAGAATAAGGAATAGGGAAGTTTCAGTGACGTTGTGTATTCATTGTCAATGATTCCCGATACGACACAGTTTTTTTGAAGTCAGAATAACGAATAGGGAAGGTTTTATCGAAGATGTAAATTCATATCCTCCTCTTAGCGCGTGCATCATAATCCAGTAACGGAAACAAATCAATGTCAGCTGCTCGCGCCGTTCCTTTCTCTGAGTATTCAAATGGTTGATCGACATCCCGGATCAGGCGGATCATGTACACAAATATCTGGGTGATAAACGAGATAATAATGATACTAATCGTTTCATTTTCAAATTTAGATACGAGCATCAGGGCAATAATGACCACCGTGAGAACTTCTAACAGAGCGTAACCCGTCACAAGAAATCCTGTCTTTTTGATCACATTGACACGTGAGAATAATTTTCGGAGATTATGTTGTTCACCAGATACACGTGAGGCGATCGCTCCAATTCCTGCCTTTTCCATAGTGAGTGCAATATTGGTGATGCTGTTGAGGCGTCGGAATACATCCTCTTCCGCACCATTATATTTGAACCAATTAATGATCGCTTCTGTCACCTCATTCAGTTGGCGGCGCATTTCCGACAGATCAAACCCTCCCTTATATCCGTGGCCCAGCAGGATGGTATCTTCAATGGTCTCAATGGCGCAGGCAATTTCGGACGGGATCTTTTCACTTTCTTTATAATCTGCTATCGTACCCGCCAGCATAAAACCAATCAGAAAGATACCCCCGGTGATGACGAGACCAATCTCTGAAAATTTCACCAGCCCTTCATACATCAGGACATGCTCGATTCCAAATTTGATGGCCAGGATTAATAAGGTAATCGGGATTGTTGTCAACATGAGTTTCCACTTGATCATACTTAGTCTCATACTGTAGTTTTAGATATTAAAGATTATTCAATTTATGAAATTTTGCAATAGGCAAATGTGTGGAGAGAGTTGAGCATTGCTTGCTTCGAAAGCAACCGGTTTAGAAGGTTTAGAAAAGTGATTCTACTGTTTGTTACGATGAAACATTTACTCCTGTGAAGATACGTTGAGATGGTTGAGTATTGTTCTCTTCGAAAGCAACCGTTTTAGAGGGTTTAGAAAAGTGATTACACTGTATATTACGATGAAACATTTATACTCATGAGGATATGTTGAGAGGGTTGAGCATTGCATACTTCGAAATCAGCCGGTTTTGAGGGATTAGAAAACTAAACTTTCTAAACCGTGGATAGATGAAAGCTATCCTGCTCAACCTTCTCAACACAGCCTCCATGTACACACTGTGCTATTGACGGTATCCTGATCAACTCACAAACATCTGCTCACGATTTTAAGTCGCGGATTCGTACCTGACGGCTCATCAGCTCACCGAAGACTTTCCATCGGTTAGCAGGTGAGGGATCGTCTTTGATGCGTGATTCAATATACGCTTTTACGAGATCCATGCCATAGTTATAATTGATCACATAGGTCCGGTTGACTTTGATAAAATTGATCGACTTGGTAGCCGTCTCTTCGTTCATCAAACAATAATCCATCATCCATTTTTTTGCCTGAGCATCGGTCATGGTCCCATTGACCATGCCACGGGCTGCTTCATTACGGGCATAATTAAGTTGGCCTTTGATTTCGAGCGCTCTGAAATAAAGGTTGATGCCATTCGTATCGAGACCTGCAAGAGGCAGCAATACGTCACGTGTAAAAACAACTTTATCTGTACCGGGAAACGCTACGTCAATGCCATAATTCGCTGTTCCTTCTGCGATAAGGGATGTCGGACTAAATAAAGGATACATTGAAATCTCGACCAGACCCTGGTCGTTATATAAATTTTTCTCCAGCAGCATATTGTAGACATGATGTCCGGGGTAACTTTCATGGCTGCCAACATCGATAGCGCGATCGATAAAAATATTAAGGTCAGTATTGATCTGAATCAGGCTGGTATATTTGCCTTTATACCAGTTGTACCCATTCCACGGCACATTCGTTACATATTCCAGAGAGAATTTTTCTTCCTCAGGTAATTCATAATATTCTTTGGTGCGTTTGCGGCATTCAGCAATAGCAGCTTTGAAGACCAAATCCAGTTTTGATTTGGGAATGATAAAACGATTAGCCAAACGCTGGAATCTATCCTGGACTGTTCCGGTGTCGGGAAGGAAACTATCCAACTCAGTCACCAGTGTTTTGTAATGATCCTCATCATAGATGGGTGCAGCTACACCATAGAGCTCTACTGATTCTTCATCGAATGAAGCGAGTTCTCCACTGTAAATTTTTATACGGCGACTAAAGGCTACCAATTGATCTGCCATCCAACCTGCCCTGTTACGTATGGTATCATTTGGTCCATGATTTTCCATCATCACAATTTTGGCCATGAGAAAATCAACCTCCTGCAGCATACTGTCTTTTGGAAAAATCGATTTTACTATTTCGCCTGGCTTTAATGAGTCGGGGCCGTAATATGCATCCACGAAGGATTTATCATATTGCCCAACCACTAACGCGATGCGAACATATTCTTCTGCCAATGCATTGATGTTGTCTGCTGCATCAGCTTCATCTTTAGGTTTACAGGAAAAAAGTAAAGTCAGTATTAAAAAAGTAAAAATCAGCCTGAGCATATAATGTGTCATTTTAAAGTCCTAATTCATGTATTACAAAATCCTTTGCCCCCTCCACACCCGTCAGCTCGAGCCATGCTTCGCTTTTATCTCCGCTAACCGAAAGATTGAAAATGAAAAAATCGCAACACTCACGTTCTGATTTAATAAAGGTTATTAGTTCGTCCAGTATTTCATCAGTTCCGACAAAACGAAATGCATATCCATTTTTTAATTCTTTCTTCTCCAGGACTTTACCCTTCAGGCTATGCAGCACGGTTTCTTTGCGAAGCCGAAGTTCTTCCGGCATGAGCTTGCAGGTAAGTGCAGTTTTTGAGTTTTTTGCCTGGCAGCAGCCTGCCGTATCCTGTGTCACAAATTTTTTATTACAGGAAATTGGGATCATTGCAGTCCATACGAAAAATAAAATGGCCAGTGATTTAGAACAGATTACATCCATAATCAGATCTTGTGGAGGTGACAAATGTACAAATAGGGTTACATAAAATAGCGGGGGATCCAATCATGCAGGGACATCATCAGGGGAAGGTCTTTATTCACGGACGCAGTGTCCTTTTCAAATACGCCGCCATTCGTATTGACATATTTAAACATGGTATAGAGGTCCTTACCCATTACCAGGCGGGTGATCAGGCCAGGCAATCGACCATATTTGATTTCCTTCCCCAACCCCTTCGAAAATTCATCAGCTATATGCCCCTGATCCATCTGATCTGCGGCAAGGGTTAATGTCTGGCCAATATATTTTTGAGGATCTGCAAATACATGGGCGCTTACTTTACCTACATCCTGTGTGCTGACCATTTGTTGCACGACATTTTTATCCAATGGTGCTACAAATTTTCCTTTCAGGATCCTGTTTTTTACCTGGGGGAATAGAAAGTTTTCATAAAACGAGGTCGGACGTAAAAAGGTAGCCGGGAGACCGGTTGATTTAATATGGTTTTCGATTGTATTCTTACTTTCAAAGTGCGGAATACCGGTTTTGCGATCACAAGCTGCTACAGAGGAATATACGTAATGCTTTACCCGTGCTATAAGTGCTGCATCAGCTAATGCCCTGGCTTGTGCTATTTCTTTGGATACTCCATTCTTGTATGTATGAAGACTAAAGACCCCATCCACACCTTCCAGTTCCTTTCGATACGAATGTATGTCATTGAGATCCCCTTGTACCAGCTGGGCATTGAGATCCTGCAATGCTTTTGCTTTTGGATGGGTAGGATCCCTGACAAGCGCTTTCACCTGGTGGCCTTGTGCTAAAAGATTTCTTACCGTTGCACCGCCTTGGTTGCCTGTGCCCCCTGTGATGAAAAAAGTTTTTGCATTGTCCATGGTGAAATTAGTTGCGAATGAGTAACACCTTTATAGTATCCCAGCTTTGATCATTTTGAAGATACTACTTACATGCGGTTATGAAAAACTGTAACGTTACTCCAACCGGATCATTTTTCGGACAATCCGGAAATGATCTGTTTGTAACTGATACATAAACATCCCTGATGCATTACCGAGATCGGATCCGGTTATTTCTACCCTATTCATGCCAGCAGGATAATTTCCACTTATCTCTTTCAGTAGCTGGCCAGACATATCATATACTCGTACAATTGCTTCACCTTTCTCGCCCAGACGAAATGGAATTATCGTACCGGCAGTATATGGGTTGGGTTCATTTTGGAATAACTGATCAGGAACGATGACCTGGTCGCCGGTTCTATATTCAATTTCAATGCTACCTATCGACAATTCTTCGCCATGGTAAGCTTCTGGGGCAAGGCTTACACGATCAATGGAAAACAACTCGGATACAAGCATATCTCGTGAAGGTGTTATGCGGATGATGAAAAGAATTTGATCTGCATCGTATGATGATATCGTAGCGTCAAACCAAATCAAACGCAGTTGACCATCTGTCATGACAATTTGATCCTCGTTTATATTGAGTGTTGAGCCAGCAACATTTTCAAATCGGGCATCTGTAAGATTGAAGCCTACCTGAAAACCTGATATCTGTTCAAAATCTCCAGAACGAATTGGAATGTCAACTGGAGAACCTGCATAAAGAAGTTTATTCTCAACCTGAAAATGAAGTGTCTTGTCTGAACGAGTTCCGATGTGACTTGATGTAAATGAAGTAGCTGCACCGGTAACGTCACCCACTTTTACAGCCACCAGATGGGCATCCCTGATGTCTCGTGTCAGGAGTTCGAAATCCAAACCTTCTTTAAAGCCCCAGGGAAGAGAGCCTGAAAATGCTTCGTCAGCAATTCCGATCCGGTAGCTTGTATTGTTTGGAAAGACTGTATAAATACCTAATACTAATTTTTTAAGTTCGATGAGATCTATTGCAGTTACTGTATTGCTACGGTTAACATCTGCTGCAATAAATTGATACGGTGATGTAAATGCCTGGCGACTCAGCAGATGTTTTTGTATACGGATGAGATCCAGTGTACTAACACCTGACAGCGGGTCTGTATTCTTATATCCTTTGATGTGTGCAGCTGAACCTGTGAGTAATTGATCAAATTTATATTGACCCGTAGCATTTGTGCGTGTGGTCTGAACATTTTGGAACGAAGGTTCAGCTGAGTATGTCATTTCGATATTTCGGGCTGGTTGTCCAAGTGGATTCCTCACGATGCCAGAAATAAATTTATTGAGGTCTCCGGGAGATACACAGCTTGCCTGTACATTGATTTCATCGATATCCCATGCAGACACTACAGCACCATTTCCAAGGAGACAGTATGGTAACAATTCAAACCGGAAGGTCACAGTATCATCGGTTATAAATTCATCAAGCTCTGTAAAATCAAAATTCCTTTCTGTCCAGTCGGCGGTAGTAGGTGTTGCTGCTACGCGATAGATCTCCGTACCATTTTTTAGGACCCTGAATCCAAATAATGTCGGTGGATTATTGGCTCCGGAAGGGCCATCGATCCAGCTATAGGTCAGCGGGCCTTTATCAAAAAAGCTAAAGCCGGTAATATGTACTGCAGTGTCCGGATCAGGCGCTACCGAAACCTCAAAAAATAATGATGCCTGGTTGCCAGCATCATATACACATGTATCCTGCGCACTGATGCACATGGCAATCGTGCCATTCACGCCTTGTGTACAGGAGTGTTTATTCATCTGCGGAGGATCCCGCTGGACAATAGAAGCTGTAATGTCAGCACACGATAAAGGCTCTGGTTGTGTAGACGTAAACTCTGAATAATCCATATTGCTCCCATCATCGGTGTGTGAAAAACACCCTTCCAGATTATAATGGATCACAGAATTAATCACCTTGACAGTGATGGTCAATGTACTGTCACAACCATTCGTCGTGATAAAGGATTGTGTGTATATGCCTCCCTCAGTATAAAGTTCACCGTTGATGTCAATGACATCGCCGAGCAGGATCAGCGTATCAATAGAAGACGCAAGTGGTGGATCAACATTCAAATGATAATCGCAACTTGTCTGACACGTATCCCCTACTCCGTTAATCCATGTCAGCTCGACACTATAATCTCCTTCACTGCCTATGGTGATCACGAGGCCTTCATTCGTACCTATGATGCCGGTACCTGACCAAACAGTGCTGACGATTTCACCACCGGTAGCCCCGGCAGGATTGATGGAAGGATTAATAAGGATCTGTGTTGTGGCTCCACTGCAGATACGTTGCGGGCCATCAATCTCACAAGAATAATACCCCGGCAGGAAAAACACTTCCTGGCGCACGATCCGTTGTGAAAACCACCATGAATTAATGGTGTGTAGATTTCCAAAGCCCGGAACGGTGTTATCCACAAACCGTATCCAACGATGGCAGGGAACAGCACATCCGGTAATCTGTACAGGAGGCTCCCCACTTAGAGAAGTCACGGAAATCTTAGAGTCATCATAATGAAGCAAAGGTATACTCGCGGCCGGTCGTACAGCTTCCAGCATAAAGCCAATGGTCATAAATTCTGCATCATAAATCGGGAAGTGGTAAATACCCTGCGCATAAGAGATGACAACAGGCACCTGCGTGGAGGCATTTTCTACCAATTGCTGACCTAACCCATCAAGTCCGTCCCAATAAATACAGGAAGGAATATTCACCTGGGATGAATCCACATCATGCACGATAATCACATCCGCAGTGCCTGGTGTGTAGATGTCATCATTGCCATTGAAGTCGAGCAGGAGATCGATCTGGCCTGGCTTGGAGGCTATAAATTTGATGCAGTATGCTTCATCAGCACATCTGCTGATACCCAATAATGATATTTCCCCAACCACTGCCGTTCGACATAGCTCCACGGGATCATTGAGAAAGATTTCATATTCTGATTGTGTCGCATTGACGAGTTCAACGCTCTTCCTGTCTTCGTTAACGTTACCTGTATTTACAATACCAAACCTATTGAAGGCAACATTAAAAGCTGCTGGCTGGAATCCGGCGCCATTAAAATCTATTTTGGTAATAAAGGCTGCACCCACATCATCCGGATCCGGAGCACAAACATAAAACGCACCGTTGAAAGGACGATTTGGGAATCCAAAATCATTGACAGCAAAAATGGCCCAATTGTATGACCAAAGGCGGCCCTTTTTTTCCACCAGTCCCGGACCAGAATGATCCGCTACTGTGATGTCCCAGAAGTCAATCAGGAAACCATTTTCCTCGCCTCCATTAAATTCGATGTAATAATTACCCGGTCCGCTCCATCCCTGTGATACCAGGTTGGCTGAAGTGACTTCATTTGCATCGTATCCATTTACACCATGGATCTCCATAGGTCCTGTGAACGCCTGAGACCAGTTTAGGATATTGGCACCTGAGGCAGATACATTGATAGGTCCGAATACGATATTCCCATTCGGATCCTTGACTCTGTAGCTATATGGAATATGTGCCGGATTGGAAGAGGTGACATTGAGGTGCCCAAAGCTGAATCCCATCAACACGCTTTCATTCTGTGGATCTTTGACGTGGATATATAACCTGCTGGAAGGATTGACATTGGAGAAAGAAGCAAAATTGTTGTAGGCAGGGCTTCCGATGTGGAGCGCCGCGAGATCTGTAGTCGTATTGACCCCGATGGTGATATTGGGGTTTGGCGCTAATTCGCGTGTGCCTTCAGCAATACAGAGGTTAAAATGGCAAAGAATGGAGAAGATGAAGAGTATTAAAATTCGCATGTTGGTTGAGTTCGGAATGTGAAATCATTAAAATCACAGAGGGTACACGAAGAAAAGAAAAAAAAGGGATTTCAATTTACGAATTACTGGGGCGAGAGACGGATTTTAGCTCATCAAGGCATTTGCCCAGAGTGCTTTTCAATACAGGCATAATTGTATCGGGGAGATACAAAATATATGAAAAGGGTTGCTTAGGATTAGATGAATAAGATTTTTGACGCTTTCAGGTCAGATCTTTTTTCTTCTTCGGAGAAAGTACATTATATAGGCCAATACGAATACGATCCCCAAGCCAGGTAGAATATAGGTGTTGAATTTACGGCTACCCTTGTTTTTTGTACTTGTAGCATCTGAATTGGCTGATATGACAGCGTCATGGAATCGAATGGAGTTAAAATATTTTTTTGAGACCTCCGACTCAGGACTTTTGGTAAGGGCATTAAATTGAAACTGTTCATTTCCAATAAAAAGGGTGTAGGTTTCAAAATAAGGAAAGCCTTTGTAGGCATCTGCGATCGCGACGAAATGTCGGGCCTTCAGTCCTTTAAAATTGACGGTAGCGGATAACTTCTCCTGGTGGTTTCCTAACCTGGGATAAATGGTGCGGATGACACTGTCAAATTTCACTTCCAGGGCTTCATCTGAACTTATGACTCCCGGATTGGGATCTCGTGCGATATTACAAAAGAGGACAGCATCGCCTGCCTGGTAAAAATAGGTCCGTGTACGAAGGGTATCCAGAATTTCAGGCGGACCCGGGAGAGTGAACGTCAGCTTATCCTTGTATGTAATTGCCTGCCATTGACCTGCGACAGAACTCGCCAGTAAAAGCAGCAAGATTAATCCTATAAATTTCATCCTGCGAAGCTACCATACCGGATTCATAAACGAAAAAGGGCTTTTCATTTCTGAAAAGCCCTGAAAGAATGCTTGTGTTCAATCTCTTCGATTATTTCGTAAGCACAATAAGCTTTCTTGTTGTGATATGCTCATTCGATTCGATTTTTACGATATAAGCTCCGTCCGGGAATCCGGAGATATCCAATTTTTTGGAGTTAAGGCCTGCAAAAGCTTTGATCTGCTCTTCCAGGACAATCTCACCCATAAAATTAATCACGGAAACATTTACCAAATCCTCTTTTCCAAATACAAAATCAATATTGAATGATCCTTTTGCAGGATTGGGCCATAAATTGACGTTGTTCAGCAAGTCACCTGTTTCAAAAGATGGTAAAGATGATGTTGTAAATATTTCAACTGCCTGACTCACCGGGTTGGTTGTACCCGAGCCTATTGCAAATCCTT
>JBBREG010000136.1:0-9713 GCA_038203125.1 Chitinophagales bacterium | reverse complement strand
GTGGAGAGGTCCTACAGAATAAAAATGTAGGTCAGGATATGCCGTACCTGTTAGAAGGAAGTCCGTCACTCATTGTCACTTCAGATGCTGGTCACGGTATCGGGTATACAGGCCTGCGTATCAGGGGTACTGATCCTACCCGTATTAACGTGACACTCAATGGTATTCCGGTCAATGATGCAGAGTCACACAATGTATTTTGGGTTGACCTGCCTGATATCGCGGCAAGCACGACGAACATTCAAATCCAGCGAGGTATCGGATGGAGTCAGTCAGGAGCAGGTGACCTGGGAGGAGGTATCCATGTAAATACACTCGGTTTTCATTATGAACCTTATTTCGGTGCTGAATTGGGTGCAGGTAGTTTTAATACACAGCGGTTTTCATTATCCGGAGGAAGTGGCCTGATCAAAGGAAGATTTACGTTTGATGGACGTGGCAGTTATATCCGATCGGATGGTTTTATAGACAGGGCAGAAAGTGAATTATTTTCCGGTTATGCATCGCTGGGGTATCATCACGATATGTCCAACGTTAGATTCATCTATTCCATTGGTGATGAACTCACTTATCAATCATGGAATGGCGTGCCAGAACAATATGTGTTCACAGAAGACAAACGCACATTCAATACAGCCGGTATTGAAAAAGGATTGTTAACTCCGCACGAAAATGAAGTTGATGATTACCGGCAGACATATTATCAGTTGCATTATGACCAGTCGATCACACCCTTTGCGCGTTGGACCAATGCGCTGCATTACACCAAGGGCAAAGGATTTTTTGAACAATACAAAGCTGATCAGCAACTTGCCGACTATGGTCTTGACAGCCTGGCGTCAGATGTAGTACGTCAACGTTGGCTTAACAATGATTTTTATGGCTTTATTTCTACTGTACAAATTGGAAGCCCAACAGCGCGGTATCTTGTTTTAGGAGGCGGATGGAATCGATATGAAGGAGAACATTTTGGAAATGTCATTCAGACAGATGAAGGCGTGCTCTTTACACCACATCAATACTACTTCAATCAATCCAATAAAAGAGACTGGAATCTTTTTGGCAGAACTAATATCAAACTCACGGATGCTTTTAACAGCACCATTGATGTGCAGGTACGCTGGATCCGGTATGCATTTGAAGGCCCCGATGGAAATGGCACGTTGACTGACCAGGAAGTGGGACATAGATTCTTCAATCCAAAACTTGGACTACACTATACCTTCTCCGATACGTGGACTATCTATGGGTTGACAGGGTTAATGAATAAAGAGCCCAACAGGGATGACTATGTTGAATCCACACCATTGAGCCGACCTGCATCTGAACAACTGTGGGATAATGAACTTGGCATAAAATATGGTGGCAAAAATTTTGCTGCTGAGGTCGTTGGTTATTACATGAGTTATAAAGATCAACTGGTATTGACTGGCAGATTAAACGATGTAGGCGCTTACACACGCGTCAATGTGGATCAGAGTTACAGGGCAGGCGTTGAAAGTTCCTTTTCAAATTCGTCTGTCACAGATCTTTTGATTTCCGGATCTCTTACATTAAGTCAAAACAGGATTAAAATGTATAATGAATACATTGATAACTGGGATACAGGTATGCAGGAAATCGTTCAGCATGAAAACACCCAAATCGCTTTTTCACCAAATGTCAGCGGCAACCTGCAAGCGGCATATACCCTATTTTCGAAATCAACGCACAATTTCACATTGCAGCTTACTGGTAAATATGTCGGGGAACAATACGTGGATAACACTTCAAATCCGGCATCACTCCTCGACGATTATTTTGTGGTCGATGGAGGTGTTTCATGGAAGTGGAAAACCCTTTGGGCTAAAGATTTTCGAATAAGCTTTTTGGTAAAAAATATTTTTGACCATCAGTACGAGTCCAATGGCTGGATTTACAGGTTTCGATCTGCAGGACAGGACCCTACACCCAATGACCCCTATGCAGCCCGGGAGAATGGAAATCTATACCACCTGAAAGGCTATTTTCCCCAGGCAGGTATGCATCTCTTTGTAACTGTAGCGGTTACATTCTGACCTGATTAATAATTGTAGGTAAATCCAATCCTGTAATTGAATGGATTCCGGATCGAATCATAATCATCCAGCAGGTTATAATGAATGGATACAAACGTACCAAAAGGGTACCCGCTGGAAGCACCCAGACCTACATACATGTAGTTTTGCTGGAAGGTTTCTTTTTGGATCTTATCACCTACCACGATTACACCTCCGCCACTGTCGACAGCTTCTCTTTTTAAGAAGGCTCTTTCATATTCAGCCTGCAGGAAGATTCCTTTCAAAAAAGGAGTTCCGCTGTCCCAGTTCCACAAAGGTTTATACCTGGCGAAAACTGTAGGTCCGAAATCAAAGGCGCTAAATTTGTAGGCTTTATTGGTAAATGGATCGCGATATTTCGCAAAATAATAATCGGTTTTCAACATAAACCCAACCGCTAATGGCTCGGCCAGCCTGTACGCGATGTTGGGTGCCAGCCCGAACTCAAAGGTGCTGTTGTAAAACCGGATATTCCCAATATTGACCCCGAAGCCAATACGAGACTCCTCTTTGTCATCTTTATCCTTTTTCGATGACTGGGCAAGGACGGGCATAAGGCTACATCCGAGAAGGATCAAGCCCAATAAAAAGTGGTTTTTATGTCGCATAGGTTGCAAGATTGTTAACTAACGGCAAATCTCTAACGATTTCATTGGTTTTTTTGCTCTTAAGGAAAGATTAAATAATGATTTCCGTAATTTGTGGCCCCATAAGCTCCTCCTTTGACAATTCAATCCTGAGAATCAAGACATTATCAATTTCATTATTGATTATCTAATCTAGTTTTGCACATGAGTCACAAGAAGCATCTAATTACAATCATTTCCTTTCTCCTCTTATCCACTTTACTCTTCGGCCAGCCCGCCATCCAATTTACCTCTCAGAGAGCTTCCACATCAGACGACCTGAAATACAGGGAATATTTTAAAGAATATTCTTTAGGCACGTTGAATACGAAAGCCAATGCTGAGCTATTACGTTCGCAAGATCATTTCTCCACTCTGGAGATAAAGGCAGGAAAAGAAACATTCACAGTTAATCTGACAGCCAAAGACCTTAGAGCTCCGAACTTTAAGCTGAGATATGCTGATGATACAGGTGTGCATGAACTGCCGAGGTCTCCGAATCTGACCTACCAGGGCTATACAAGGTCAGGCCAATACGATGTCAGGGTCACTTCAGATGATGGATTTTTTACGGCTATGATTGCTCAGGCTGATGATACATATTATATAGAACATGCCAATAAACTGGTGCCCGGAGCACCTGATGATCTTTTCGTCATGTATTGGGCTAGTGATAATCTCAAAAAATTTGAACTCGGTTCTTGTGGGGTAGATTTTAATCAGCTCAAGCACGACTATCAGGAAGATGCAGAAAATACTGACGATCATTCCAATCAGAGACTATCAGTGTGCCGCATTTTGCAGATCGCCCTCGCTAATGACTTTGAAATGTTTCAGGAAAAAGGAAGTGTGTCAGCCGTCCAGGCACACAATATGGGTGTTATCAACAATGTGTACACCAACTATGATACTGAGTTTACAGTCGATATGCAATTTGATGTTGTTGAAATCTTTGTAGCAGCAACGAACGGAGCGGATCCCTGGACGAATAGCAATGATCCTGGTGATTTGCTGGATGATTTTTCTGATTGGGCAGAACCGGGTTTTTCAAATGTTCACGACATCGGTGGTTTATGGACCAACCGGGATTTCACCGGACAAACCATTGGTCTGGCATGGATTTCAGCTGTCTGCACAAGTTTTAAGTATCATACGTGTCAGGATTTTACCAATAATGCTGATCTCCTGAGATGTCTGCAAGCCCACGAAATGGGCCACAATTTCGGAGCAGGTCATGATCCGGCAAATTCTACCGACATCATGGCACCCACGGTCCAGAATACCAATACCTGGTCGACACAATCGCAAAACCAGATCAATAATTATATCGCATCAATCAATTGTATGAGCTTATGCGGGGCTTCAGAGCCTCCTGTTGCAGCATTCTCAGCTAATGTGGAAGAAGGTTGTGCGCCCCTTGTGGTTAATTATACGGATCAAAGCGATAATAATCCGACTTCCTGGTCCTGGTCGTTCCAGGGTGGCACACCCCCTACAAGTACGATGCAGAATCCTACAGTTACTTATAATTCAGCAGGCACGTTTGATGTAACGCTTATTGTTTCGAATTCTGAAGGTTCTGACACCCAAAATGAATTTGATCTTATCGTGGTAAATGATGATCCTGTATCTGATTTTGATTATAACATTGATGATCTTTTTGTGGATTTTGAAAACACAAGTGAAAATGGTAATACCTATTCATGGAATTTCGGAGATGGTCAGTTTTCAACACAAGAAAATCCGTCGCATGAGTACAATGGTGACGGCACCTATGATGTCACCCTGACAGTGACTAACGAATGCGGCACTGACTCTTATACTATTGAAATTGAGATCATCACATTACCGATGGCTGATTTCGAGGCAAGCGACACCGAAGGATGTGCTCCGCTTGAGATTGATTTTTATAATTATTCTTCCGAAAATACACTCGATTTTGAATGGAGTTTCCCGGGTGGTTCACCTCCTACTTCCACTGCATTTGAGCCCAGCATCGTATATGATAATCCAGGTACATTCAGTGTAACGCTGACAGCCATTAATGACCTTGGAGAGGACGTATTTACCCGCATGAATTACATTACGATCCTGGCACAACCCAATGCCACCTTTACAGCAGTCACTAATGGACTTGAGGCAGTATTTAATTCATCCGGAAGTGTTGCAGATGCTTATAGTTGGAATTTCGGAGATGGTGGTACGAGTAACAATGCGAATCCAACTCATATCTATGCTGTAGGTGGTACATATACGGTAACGCTAACGGTAACGAATGATTGTGGGACAGATGTGCATACGTTGGTGGTATCGATCACCGGCGCACCCGTAGCTCAATTTAGTGCTAATGCAGTTCTGGGATGTGTTCCCTTTGTCGTCCAGTATATCAATCAATCTTCAGGCACAGTCAACAACTTCAGCTGGGTATTCCAGGGAGGATCGCCTGCGACCAGCAACAATTCGAATCCAGTAGTCACATACAACTCACCCGGAGTATACGATGTCACACTTACAGTATCTAACAATGCTGGCAGCGATGTTGAATTCAGAGATAATTACATCACCGTACTGCCGGCTCCCGTCAGTGATTTTGACTTTACCATTAATGGAAGCCAGGTAAGTTTCATAAATATGTCCAGTAATGCCACTTCCTCTGTGTGGGATTTTGGTGATGGCCAGACAGGTGATGATACCAACCCAATACATAATTACAGTAACGGAGGAACATATACGGTGATCCTCTTTTCTGAAGGCCCTTGTGGGATCGATTCTTCAAGTGTTGATATTACCATTCAGAGTGCACCTAATGCGAATTTTTCTTTTTCTCAAAATGGCGCATGCGCACCTCTAACTGTTCAGTTCACAAACCAAAGCAGTCAAAATGTATCATCCTATAAATGGACTTTCGAGGGTGGTTCTCCGGGTACTTCAACCCAGGCTAATCCATTAGTAACCTATACTACACCCGGTACCTACGATGTACAGCTCATTGTATTTGCTCCGGCAGGTTCTGATACACTTACCATGGCATCAGCAGTTTCTGTAGGTGTCGGACCAGAAGCAAACTTTCTATTTGCTACGAATGGTACCACGGTAGATTTTGAAAACCTATCTACCAATTCGACAACGTATGAGTGGTCTTTCGGAGATGGTGAATTCACCAATGAAGAAAATCCAAGTCATACGTACGCAGGATTTGGCACATATGATATCAGCCTGATTTCCACCAGCGATTGTGGTGAAGACACGATGAATATCCAGATTGTGCTGAGCACTGTACCTAATGCGTTTTTCACGTACTCAGATCATTCTGGCTGCGCACCTTTTGAAGTGCAGTTTATTGATCAGTCACAAAATAATCCCGCGTCATGGTCATGGTCATTTGAAGGGGGCACACCTGCCACTTCATCCCTTCAACATCCCATCGTTTCTTATGATCAACCTGGAAATTATACTGTCACGTTACAGTCAACCAATGTAAATGGAACGGACGTATTGATACTTGATGATCTGATCCGGGTGGCAAATCCACCAGATGCATTTTATGTACATACTGTGACTGGTAACCAGGTAACACTCACCTATGCTCAGACGAATTACGACAGTCTTCGCTGGGACTTTGGTGACGGCAGGACAAACACCTCTTTGAATCCTACGATCGAATACACGAGCAATGGTCAATACACAATATCCCTGATTGTGTATAATGCTTGCGGTTCGGATACAGCATTCGCTGTAGTTGATATTTTGGGCACGAGCACATTTGAGCCGGATCAAAACATTTCAAATTGGCAGATCCGTCCAAATCCTTTTTCGGACGTACTCACGATCTATGGCACTCCGATTACGGATGGAAATGCCGTAATAACTCTGTATGATCCCGCCGGTAAGCTGATGATGAGAAAAGAATTTGTACACGATTCAGGAGAAGTAACCTTCAGTATTCCTGTCGATCAATTAGCTTCAGGCATGATATTGGTTCACATTCTGGACAATGAATCTTTAGCGATTCTCAAAGGAATACATCAGGACTAAAGGATTATCCTCCCTTTTGTTTGGTCAATTTGTATCCATCTTTGACAAGAAAGTCAATCACTTTTTTGACATGGTCACCCTGTACGATCAGTTCGCCATCTTTAAAAGAACCTCCGGCTGAACAAATTGATTTTAATTTCGATAAAAGCTTTTCCATCTGCTGATCTGTTCCATCATGTCCCTGAATGAGCGTGACCTGCTTGCCAGCACGCTGTTTCTTATCACGTGAGACATATAGTTTCATCTTTGCCTTTTCCTGAATGGTTAATACGGAAGTTTCTGACGTATCTGGTTCAGCAGCATCAGCGGGATCAGGAACATAATCCTTCATTTCAGGAAACAGATCCTTAAGTTCTTTTAAATCCTTGATGGGAAGTTCGCTCATTACGATTTTCGTTTAGCCTCGTTGATCATGCGCAAAATTAACAGACTCAGATCATTCGAGCCCATAGCCCCATTGGATATAATAATGACACCCTTTCGAAGGTGAGGAGTAAAAGCGATGCTCACATGATGACCTCCTGTACGGCCATTGTGATAATACACCAGGTACTTGCGGGAACTGATAACAAACCAGCCATCCACTACTTTATAAGCACCTGCTTTGCTTAATGATTTTAATTCTTTTTTTAATTTTTCCGCAGACAAAACCGAATTTCCAGAGGTAAACTGATCAAAAAACATCCGTAGCATAGAGATCATATCCCCCATGGAAGATTTCAAACCTAATGCCGGTCGGAGTGCATTGGTATGCCATACCGGTTGTCTTCTTCCATCCAATCCATGACCATGTTCAATATTCTCCTCAGGTAATTCATAGTAGGTATCATACAGTGAATGGGGTGTCGTAAGATGATCCCGGGCAACTTTGTCCAATCCCCCTGCTTTTTCAAACAGCCAATGCATCATGGCATATCCCATATGGCTATAGCTGTACCTGCCGGTTTCAGGATGTAATTCCTTGATATCGCTGATCAGTTGTTGCTGTGTATAGTTTTCATATGGATCTCTGATATCATTTTCAATTTCACCTATCCCCGGGGCAAATCTTCCCAATCCTGCCTGATGATTTATCAAATGATTTATCGTCACTTCTTTCCATTCTGATGTACAAAGGCTGTCCGGAAGAAATGTACAAATGGATTCATTCCGGTCACGTTGAAGCTCCTGGAATAATGCATCGATAAGCCATGCAGTGATAGGTTTGGTGACACTGCCCATCTCATACATCCCCAGGGGGTTAATTGATTTTCCAAAAGAAAATTGGAACGTACTATCCCCATCCAACACACCTACCAAAATGCCCGGAACAACATTAAAATCCACTGACTTTTCATATCGGATTATTTTTTCAATTTCATTTCTTAATTCCGCCGATTGTCCCCCGACATGTACTGAGAAGATTGAAAAAAAAAGTATCCAGGTATAATTGCACCAATTCATTTCTATGAAGAATTCACATTAATAACTCATCCCGGACAGGAAGGTTGTTCCTATCTTTCGCATCATCAACTATCTATGACATCCCAGATCCTTGCCTCCAAACCTACCCGACTTTTTATTTTTCTGGGTGGGTTTTTCATTGCCAATGCTTTGCTGGCAGAATTTATCGGCATTAAAATCTTTTCCCTGGAGAAACTTTTTGGATTCCAGCCTTTCAACATGACAGTTTTTGGGGTTGAAGGATTGGGTTTCAACCTGACAGCCGGTGTGCTAATCTGGCCTGTCGTATTCGTGATGACAGACATTATTAACGAGTATTTTGGTAAAAAAGGTGTCCGTTTTCTATCATGGCTGGCAGTCGTCTTAATCATATATGCATTCCTGATTGCCTTCATTGCCATTAAGACCCCACCCAATGACTGGTGGCAATCCATCAGTGGAGTGCGGATGGATCCTGCGCAAAGTATCCCGGATATGAACCTCGCATACGGGAGAATATTCGGACAGGGCTTGTGGATTATCATAGGATCAGTCGTGGCCTTCCTGATTGGACAGCTTATCGACGTTATTGTTTTTCATAAAATTCGAAAAATAACCGGTGAAAAGAAAATCTGGCTCCGCGCCACAGGATCGACCTTAGTTTCGCAGTTTTTTGACAGTTTCGTCGTCCTGATCATAGCCTTTTATATCGGGTCGGATTGGGATCTGGTGAGGGTCCTGGCCATTGGGGTGGTCAATTACATTTACAAATTTGTCATGGCCATTCTCCTTACCCCGGTCATCTATGGGGTCCATTTCCTGATCGAAGGCTACCTGGGAGAAACTCTTTCAAATTCTTTAAAAGCAGATGCTTCGGGGCAATAAGTTGATAACCTGAGCGTAATGATTGAAGGTATTTTAATATACCTGTTCTGCCCTCATATTCAAATTTTACTTATACACGTAATTAATATCTTTGGCCGTATGCGATTGAAGAGTCTGGAATTAAAGGGGTTTAAAAGCTTTGCCAACGATACGGTCCTCCATTTTGATGAAGATGTCATAGGGATCGTAGGCCCGAACGGATCCGGCAAATCCAATGTAGTGGATGCCATCCGGTGGGTATTAGGTGAGCAGAAAGGCAAGGAACTGCGACTGGAAAATATGGGTGACGTGATCTTTAATGGCACGAAAAAAAGAAAACCCGCTCCGGTCGCTCAGGTAGCCATCACGTTTGACAACAACCTTGGCCTGCTCCCCTCTGAATATCAGGAAGTAGTCATCTCCCGCCATCTCTACAGGAGCGGCGAAAGTGAGTATAAGCTCAATGGCGTCACCTGCCGGCTAAAGGATATCCAATCGATCCTGATCGATACGGGTATCGGATCTAACTCATACGCTATTATCGCATTGGGCATGGTGGATGATATCCTGTACGACAAGGATAACGCCCGCCGGAAGATGTTCGAACAGGCAGCCGGTATTTCCAAATACAAAAAGCGTAAGCATGAAACCATGCTCAAGCTGAAACTGACGACAGAAGACCTTACCC